>JAYRXB010000406.1:0-5079 GCA_041917735.1 Cyclobacteriaceae bacterium | reverse complement strand
TCTCTAACCTTATCGGATACAAGAAGTTATTCAAGCGCCTCAAACCCGGACGCAAAGTATTCATCACTTTCGAAGATGCCCGGATTGTGGATCATTCCATGATGGAAAACTTACATCACTTTGAAGAAGAATACCATCATCACGGCGGCACGGTTGTATTGCAGGGCTTCGACAACTTCAAAGCGTTCTCCAATCACCCGTTTGCCACACGCAAATTCGATCCCGAAGCCAAGAGCCGGATGGAGATCAAACTCAGCCCGCGGCAGATGGACTTGCGCTCTTTTGCTGAGTCCAACGACTACACTTTCTATCCACAGCGTATCCGGAGCCAGCAGAAGTACAAGAACTTCCCGTTGCAACACGGCCACCAGATTCTTTTCGAAGAAAACATCCTGGAGAAGTACCTGGACGCCGGGAGAATTTCCGTCTCTGACGTGACCCTTACCGAGGGCGCCCGCAGCGACAGCCGTGATATACACATTACCCTGGTGCTGATTACCGAGATGGATATTCCGATTCCCGATTTTGCGCTGGAGCCGGAAGGGCTCTTGACGAAGTTCTCGGAGATTGCTGGCAACAAAGACATTGACTTTGCCAATCACCCGGTCTTTTCCAAGCGCTACTTCCTTCGCGGAAACGATGAGGCCCGCATACGGGGCTTCTTCCGGGAAGGGATAATCCAATTCCTGGAAAACCGGGAAGAGATGCATGTTGAATGTCACAAGAATAAACTGTTGTTTTACAGGAAGCGCGACCTGCTGGAGCCGGCGGAGATTCTCTACACCGAGAAATTTGCCGAAGAATTCCTGGGCGTGATCGCGCCGGAACAACCGGCAACGGCTTAAGTGACATTCACCATGAACTACCGTAACCTGGTGGCTGCAGGGCTCATCCTGAGTTCCCTGCTTGCCACCGCACAGGATCCCCAGGAAAAGGAGGAATTGAAATATAACCTGAACGAGTCTGGATCGCATTTCATCAAGTTCACCCTGCTCAACCAGGTGTGGCTGCGCTACAACGAAAGCAACCCCGGCTCACTGGTGCTGAACGAGCCCGCCCCCACGACCTTCGACATCGGACTGCGCCGCACGCGTTTCCAACTCTATGGTCAGCTGACGGATCATGTCGGCTTCTACTTTCAGTACGGACTGAACAACTTCAACTACCTCTCGCAAAATGCCGGTAACCGCAAGTTGATGGCCTTCTTCCACGATGCATTGCTGGAGTACAAGGTAAAGAAAGGAAGCGAAGCACTAATCCTTGGCGGTGGGCTCACCATTACCAACGGTCTATCGCGTTTCAGCCAGCCGAGTATCGCTACGATCCTGACCATGGATGTGCCCATCTTCGCGCAGGCCACGGTCGATCAGACCGACGAGTTTTCGCGCAAGCTGAGCTTCTTCGCACGGGGCCAGGTGGGCAAACTCGATTACCGGGTGGTCGTCAGTGACCCGTTCCCGATCACCACCAACGGAACCGTCACCACGCCGGTGACCGTAGCCAACAGCCCGAACGCGTCGTTTGCACAGGTCGGCCATGAGTTGCAGTACCAGGGGTTCTTCATGTGGAACTTCTTCGACCGCGAACCCCACGTGACTCCCTACATGACCGGAACCTACCTCGGCAAGCGCAAGGTCTTGAACCTGGAGGCAGGATTTATCCGCCAGCGCAACGCCATGTGGACCGGTGACGGGGTGACCAACACGTTTCACGATATGAAATTGTGGTCAGTAGCTGCGTACTATGATGCGCCGGTAAACACGGAGAAGGGCACAGCCCTGTCGGCCTACCTGGGCTATTTCGATTACAACTTTGGCCCGGGATACGTGCGCTACAACGGCATCATGAACCCCGCCAGCAGCAACGCCACACCGGGAATGCCGACAGGAAGCCAGGGTAACGCGTTTCCCATGATGGGTACCGGCCAGATTGTCTACGCCCAAGCCGGGTACCTGCTTCGGCGCGATCTGTTCGGTGAGGGCAAAGGCACCCTGCTGCCCTATGTTTCGTTGATGTCGGCTAATTACCAGCGCTTCGATACGAATATGGTCGTTTGGGACATCGGTGTGAACTACCTCATCAAAGGCCACAGCAGCAAGCTCACCCTGGATTACCAGCACCGCCCCATCTATGAGCCCAATGGCAACGACTTCCGCCATATCGGCTCCCATGGACAAGTAGTGCTTCAATACCAAGTCTTCTTCTAGCCAGACTCCCTTTGCGCCTTACTGCGTCTTTGCGCCTTTGCGTGAACCATTCTGTATTGCCCATAGCCCCGGAATGTGCTAATTTTCGGGGCTATGTTTTCCAAAGCCTGTGAATACGCCATCCGTGCGGTGCTCTACATCGCCATCAAGAGTACCAATGGCCAACGCCTCGGCTTGAAGGAGATTGCAAAAGAAGTCGACAGCCCGATCCCGTTCACCGCGAAGATATTGCAGACCCTTTCCCGGGAAGGGATCATTTCATCCACCAAGGGCCCGAACGGCGGTTTCTTCCTGAAGCCCAGGGCCAAGCCGATACCGCTAAGTGCAGTAGTTCGCGCCATTGACGGCACGGACACGTTGCACACGTGCGGGATTGGCTTGAAGGAGTGTTCGGATCGCTATCCGTGCCCGATACACGACCAGGTGAAAGCCTACAAAGACAGTTTGCGCCGTGCCATGAGCGAGAAGACCATCCAGGAACTCGCCAAAGACCTCAGCGAGGGAAGGACGTTTTTGAAGAATCGGGAGCGGAAACGATCGTAAACAAAACTGCAATTCGCTTGGTATTCACATCGGGGCAAACGTCGCCGTGAAGTGCCGCAGGAATGGTGGTTCGTAGGTGATCCTCAATCCCTTCGTCTGCTCGCGCCGCTCAAGAACGTCATCAAACACGTCGACCACGTAGTCGATGTGGCTCTGCGTATATACGCGGCGCGGGATGGCCAGGCGGATCAACTCGTGTTTGGCAGGAATGAGTTTCTGCTGGGTATCGTACGCACCAAACATCACACTACCCACCTCCACGCACCGAATGCCGCCGAGGGTATACAGGTCGCACACGAGCACCTGGCCGGGATACTGCGACACCGGGATGCGGTGGTATAATTTGCCTGCATCGATGTAAACAGCGTGACCACCGATCGGCCACACCACCGGGATGCCCTTGGCCTTGAGATGCGCGCCGAGGTATTCGGTGCTTTTGATCCGGTAGTGCAGGTAGTCGGGATCAAACACTTCTTTCAAACCGATCGCCATCGCCTCCAGGTCGCGACCAGACAGGCCGCCGTACGTACTAAATCCTTCCGAGATGATCAGCAGGTTGGTGCACTTGCGGCTCAGCGCATCGTCTTTCACGGCGAGAAGCCCACCGATATTCACCAGCCCGTCCTTCTTGGCACTCATGACAAACGCGTCGCCAAGGCGCAGGGTCTCGCGCGCAATCTCCTCGTACGTCTTCTGCTCGTAGCCCTGCTCGCGGTGCTTGATGAAGTAGCTGTTCTCCGCCACGCGGCAACCGTCGATCACGAGCGGCAGCTTGAATTCATCGCACAAGGCCCTCGCTTCCCTCAGGTTGGCGAGGCTCACGGGTTGCCCGCCGGATGAGTTGTTGGTAATAGTCATGATGATCGCCGCCACATTGGCCGCGCCGCGCTGAAGAATCGTAGCGCGCGCCTTGTCGATGGCCAGGTTGCCCTTGAATGGCAATTCATGCTCCAGGTCGTGTGCCTCATCGGGTAACAGGTCGATGGCTTCCGCCCCCGTAAACTCGATGTTGGCACGGGTGGTATCGAAATGGGTATTGCTGATGAATACTTTTCCTTTTCCTCCGAGCAGGCTGTATAGAATTCGTTCTGCCGCACGGCCCTGGTGCGTCGGTAAAATGTGCGGCATGCCCGTCAGGTCTTTCACCACCTGCTCGAGCCGGAGCCAGCTGCGTGCGCCGGCATAGCTCTCGTCGGCCATCATCATGCCCGCCCATTGGCGGTCGCTCATGGCGCCGGTGCCGCTGTCGGTGAGCAAGTCGATGAATACATCGTCGGAATGCAGCTGGAACGGGTTGTAGCCCACCTCCTTCAACCGCACCTCCCGGTAGGCTTCCGTCGTGATTCTCAGCGGTTCAACCATCTTGATCTTGAACGGCTCGGTCAGGGTACGCTTCTTCGACATGATTCCCAGGGGTTTCCCGCAAACCTATGGCCGCGGCACCCGGCCAAAACATGATATTGGTCAGGCCAGGGTATTTTATAATCGGATTAACTAGTCTTTTATTATCGTCCGGCGTATCTTTCGTATCAGCGACAAATGGCCCGGTCCCTGCGGCCAACCCATCGGCCGGGAATTTTTTAACCGCTCGTTCCGTGAATACCGAAATCCTCCGCGCGTCCACCGTCTCAGAGATTGTGAACCAACTTCCCGGGGCAATCCCCGTATTCGAAAAACTGCACATCGACTATTGCTGCAACGGCCGGTTGCCGTTCACCGAGGCCTGCTCGCGAGCAAACGTAAACGAAGCCGATGTACTGGCGGCCCTGGACCAAGCGCCGCCGGTGGCGCTCTCCGCCATCCGGCCACACGATTGGTCCCTGGACCTGCTCACCAACTACATCGTGCAGAACCACCACCAGTATGTGAAGCGTTGCCTGCCGGAACTCGAGTCATTGGCTGACAAGGTCTTTGCCAAGCACGGCGTCAACCATCCCGAATTGACGGAAGTGCGGGAACTGGTGCACACGCTGGCCAAAGACCTGCATGCACACATGTACCACGAGGAACACGTGCTCTTTCCGGCCATCAACGCCCTGGTTAAGGAATGCGCCCGCATACTCCCCGAGCCCGACTCGGGCACCCGCATCCTGCACAACCTCGATCCCGTAGTGGTGACACTGGAAAACGAGCACGACCTCGCCGGCCACAGCCTGCACCGGCTCCGGGAAGTCACCGAGAATTATTTGCTGCCGCCGGATGCGTGTACCGCATTCACCGCGCTGTACAGGAAACTCCAGGAATTTGAAACGGACCTGCACCTGCACGTGCACCTGGAGAACAACCTGCTTTTCCCCAAGACACTTGCCCTGCAAGCACGCCAGCAGGA
>JAYRXB010000405.1:0-3361 GCA_041917735.1 Cyclobacteriaceae bacterium | reverse complement strand
TGGCCTATACGCTGGCCTATCGGGGTGAGCTTTTCAAAGCTACCGCGGTGATGCCACTCAATCTTTCTGAAAGCGATCGACTGGATTTCCTGTGGTACATCCAGCGCGGCTATGCCGACAGCCAGCCCCTGTCGCCGGAATGGAAGGAGTATGAGAACATACATGAGTTCTGGCGCACGATGAGATGGGTTCCTTATGTCGATGAAACAAACTAGCGATGGAGCTCTTTAACCTTTTTACAGCAGAAGCGGGTATACAAGGCGCCAGCAGCATGAATACGACAGGACGAAGTTAGATGCAGACCTATAGTCAACATGATGGAGAACAATAATATTTGTCCTTACACCGGACTTCGTTCATTTACGGAAGAAGAGTCGCTCTACTTTAAGGGGCGTGATGAGCAGATCAATCAGGTGGCGCAGCTGCTGGAGCAGAACAAGTTCATCATGCTAACGGGCGCCTCGGGGGAGGGAAAATCATCGTTGATCTACGCGGGTCTTATACCCAATGCCCGGGCAGGATTTTTCAAGGCCAGGTATACCAATTGGGTCGTAAGTGATTTCCGGCCGGAACGCACGCCGGTGCGAAACATGGCGGCGGCCTTGGGCAAAACCTTTGGCGTGCAGCCCAATACCATCGAGACGGAATTGCGCAGAGGATATTCATCGCTCATTGACCTGTATACCAACTCTTCCTTTTTTGTGGAAGAGAAAGACAATGCCTTCCGTTCGTTGCCCGAAGCAGACCAGAAGAGCAAGTTACGGGGTGCGGCCAACCTGCTGATTATCGTCGATCAGTTTGAAGAGTTCTTCACCAACCCGGAAAACTATCAGAACGAAGCCCCTTCGCAGGATTCGCAGGTCGTGGTGAACCTCGTGCTGGAAACGGCAAGACTCGCTCTTTCTCGCAACCTGCCGGTTTATGTGGTGTGTACGATGCGCTCCGACTATATCGGGCAGTGTTCGGCTTTTCGCGGGTTGCCGGAATACATCGGATTCTCCCAATTCTTTGTGCCCCGGCTGAAGCGCAAGGAAATCAAGCAAGTGATTGAAGAGCCCGCCCTGCTCAGCGGTAACCGCATTACGCGGCGGTTGGTGGAACGATTGCTCTATGACCTCGCCGATGGAATCGACCAGCTTCCCATCTTGCAGCATGCTCTACGGCAGATTTGGCTGGCGGCGGATCACGGCAATGAAGAGATGGACCTGATCCATTACGCCATGGTGGGCGGTATGCCCGCCACCGATTTGGCGGATGCCGACTATGCGAAGTACCAGGCCTGGTTTGTGCATGTGCCGGAGACGCAACGAAAGTTTTATGCCGAGCCGGGTCTGAACAAGATCATTGAAATACACGCCAACCGTTTGTACGAAGGGGCGTGGGCCAGTTATAATGAAACCCATAGCGACACGCCCATCACGCAAAAGGATGCCAAGCGCATCGTAGCGCTTACCTTTTCGTGCCTCACAAAAATTGACGATAGCCGGGCCGTGCGTAACCGCATGTCGCTGGCCGAGATCACGAATATCGTCCATCAGCCCAACCTGACCACCGAAGTCGTCGGGGCCGTGCTCAACCATTTTCGTGAAAGCAACAATTCGTTTATCCGGCCCTACAAGACGGAGGAACCGGAGACGCATCATTTGTCACCCGACAGTGTGCTGGACATCACCCATGAGGCGCTGATCCGGAACTGGGGGTTGCTGAACAAGTGGGCCAACCAGGAGTTTGAGTTTTATGCCACCTTCCTGGATTTCAAGAAGCAGCTGGTTCGCTGGAAGGATAGCGGAAAGAGCTCCGGCTTTTTGCTGCCCTTGGGACCGCTGACCTATTTCGAGAACTGGTACAACCAATGCAAGCCCAACCGGTATTGGATTGATCGCTACTCGGAGATCAAGAACGACCCACAGCAGTCGTTGCAACAGTCCGAATCCTTGCTAGCCGACACCAGGGAGTTTATCAAGCGAAGCGCAAGTAAAGTAATGGTGACGCGCGCCTTTATGAAGTATGGCGCTCGTCGAATAGCCGTGGGTGTGGCCTTGTTGGCGATGGTGCTGATGACGGGTTTCTATTGGTATGATGCCCAGCGAAAGACCAATAGCCGTGTGGAGAAGATGGTCATCGGCAAGGCGCATCAGTTGCTCCATTCGAAGGCCGTGAACAATGTCAGCAAAGCCACTTATTTGTTGATTGAAGAACGCCTGAATAATGGGAGCCTGCTGTCGTATTTGTCGTCTCTGGAGAACCCAAAGCAACGGGTAGAACTGAGTGTGGCCTCATACCGGCTATTGCTGTATTTTGATAAGCACAGCAAGATGCCGCTCAAGACGGAGTTGATGAATCGGGTTGTTGAGGAGCTGACGAATTACCCCGGTACCGGACAGGATCGGGCCATGTTCCTCCTTGAGCAGCAAAATCAGTTCCTCTTGTTGATGGCCTATGACGAGTACTATGGCCCGTCGGCACGGCTGGCCGATGAGGTGATCCCTGCTGTGGCTGGGCTTCAACACCAGGTTATTCGCCATTTTATTTCCTCTACAGCTCCCTATAAACAGAATGTCCCCACCGAATTGAACCTGGCCATTCAGTTATGGTTGACGTTTGGAAAACCCACGCAAGCGGAGATCACGCAAGTGCTTTCTGATGTTTCTCCCTTTGGTGGAGCGACGTCAAAAGGGCGATTCGACCACTACTATGTCAGGGGTCAGTATGAGGCCAACGGGCGGATCCCCAGCGACTATAATGGCGGCTACCATACCATGGCTTCGCTCTATGCCGCCGCGGGCGATGCAGCAGGGATTCTCCGGTGCTTTGAGCAATTGCCTGAGGCGTATTTTCGCAGCAGTTTGTTCAACAACTATAACAATGTGCTGGGGTATCTGTATCAGTATGATCATGTAGACGCCACTGCACCGATTTCCAAGTGGTTGGTGGAACATTATCCTACGGACGATCCGCTGACCGTGTATCGCAATGCCGTCATCCGGTCCGGCTACATACCGGGCATGTTTGGTATCAACCTGGTCAAGAATTATGCGCGGTCGAATACCGGTTACTTCCATGTGAACCTGGGGTTGGGCAAGCGGGAGCAATTTTTCGAAGTGGCTGATGAATATGAACGGTTGGCGAAAGGGGTGAAGGACCCCCATGAGCGCAACTATTTGCTGGCCATGCACTATAAACGCGTAGCCATCCTCTATAGCAAGTACCTGTATGATCGCGGCTTGCCGGTCGATCAGAAGCAAATGGATGAGTGGCTGGACAAGGCCTGGGGGCATTTCAGGCAAGTGAGCGAAGAGCACCTGGCAGGACAGCTTGCGGTCAACTACCGGTATTTGAGCGACGGCGTTCGCACCATTCA
>JAYRXB010000404.1:0-2716 GCA_041917735.1 Cyclobacteriaceae bacterium | reverse complement strand
TGGCGTTGTAAAGTGACGGGTTACGGGAAGGCCCTGGCGCGCAAAATTCTCTGTGACCTTCGCTTCCACGGCCAGCTTGTTCATCACACCGTATCCAAGGTACAAGACCCACCAGGTGATGGCCAGGCCGGCTGCGAGTCTCCGGCGGGGATGGTTCAGGCCGCCAAGAAGAAGGAAGGCAAAAGCGATTGCCAGCGGCACAGAAAGAAATGGATCTGCCACGAAAAGCGCATTGAACGAAATGCGCATCTCAGAGAACGGCGTGAACCACGCAACCCCATACGCATTGAACGCATCGAGGAAAATGTGGATAAACACCTGGACGCCGAAGAAGATCATCCACCGTCGCATCGACAAGGCACCTGGGCTTACATACTTGTCGGCAATCAGTGCCAGCACGGGCGCCGCAAGGGCAACAAACAAAAACGAATGCGTGAAGCCCCGGTGGGCCAGCAGATCGTTGGCGGTGTTCAGCCAGAATGAGGCCACGAAGTCGATGTCGGGTAAACTCTGCGCTACAGCGCCCAGGACGATCGCCTTCTTTCCCAACTCCTTACCGCCCATGGCTTCGCCGATACATCCGCCAAGGACAATGTGCGTCAGTGAGTCCATGCAGGCGTCAGGATTCCGAGCGGTTGAATGCCAGCAACGGTACGCGGCTTTGGAAAGCCATGGTACGGGTCACGCTGCGGCCGAGCAACTTCTCGTAAAAATCCCGCTCGTGGGTAAACATCACCAGCATGTCAGCTTTGACTGAGTCGATGAAAGTGGCAATAGCCTCCCCTACGTCGTCGCTCTTGACCTGGTGGTAGGTGATATTTCCATATTGGGCTTGCTCGATAAGCTCCGGTACGAGTTTACGGTCCTCTCGTGCCTGTGATTGGGCCGGCACGCAATGAAACACCATGATCTCCGCATCAAACAGGCTGGCCATGCGTGCCAGTATCCTGATTTCGTCCTTTACGTGCTTGAGGTCAGTGGCATAAACCAACTTCTTCATCCCGGTGTATTCCGCCTTAGCCGGGATCGCGATCACGGGAACGGGGCTGATTTCCATCAGACGGGTGGTGTTGCTGCCTT
The DNA here is from genome assembly GCA_041917735.1 of Cyclobacteriaceae bacterium. GTDB lineage: Bacteria > Bacteroidota > Bacteroidia > Cytophagales > Cyclobacteriaceae > ELB16-189. The sequence continues at coordinate 1,636 of JAYRXB010000404.1, read as the reverse complement.
TCAGAATTTTCTTCAACCCGGTGGCGCCCTTGGTGCCCATGAGAATCATGTTCACCTGCTGGTCGCTGGCATACTGGGCGATGGCTTCCGACATTGGGATTCCGAAGGTGACATCGCCGGCAATGGTTAGTTTCGGGCCCGCAGCAGCTTTCGCCTCGGCCATGAGCTTGTCCAGGTTGCGTTGCGCGGTGCGGGTAAGTTGCTGCTCCAATTTCTTCCAGTTGCTGAGCACCGTCTCCGTTGTATCCATTTCCACCACCGACAGCAGCAGCACACGGGCTTGGATCTGTACGGCCAACTTGGCCGCATAGAGGGCTGCAGCCTTCGCAGGCGACGAAAAATCAGTGGGTACGAGGAAAGTGACGGTCGTCATGGCTTGTGGCTATTGTACCCCAAAGTACAACGACAGAAGCAAATATCACATGACGCCGATCAGGGACTGCTCTATTCGTAGCGCAGCGCCTGCACCGGGTTGGCCCGGGCCGACCGGAGCGTGTGGTAGGCTATCGTCAGCATGCCGATGGCCATCGCCGCCAGCCCCACAGCGAGGAAAAGTATCGGGCTGAGGCCGATCCGAAACGCAAAGGTGTTCAGCCACTCCGAAAGCAGGTAGTACGCAACGGGCGTCACCACCACGAAGCCCACCGCGATCAACCGTGCGAACTGGCTGGAAATCAGCAGCGTGATTTCGTATTCGGTGGCGCCAAGGGCTTTGCGGATGCCTACTTCCTTGATGCGGCGCTCGGTGGTGATCATGGCCAGGCCAAACAATCCCATCGCCGAAATCAGGATAGCGAGCACGGCCATGATCGACGTTACGGTTCCCATCTGCCGCTCGGTGCGGTATAGTTCGTCCATGTGCTGGTCCAGGAACGTGTACGTAAACGGAAAGGTAGTCACATGCTTGTCCCACACGGCCTTGACAGCCGCGACGGTCTCCTCGGTATTTGCGCCGTCGAGTTTGACCGTCATTTCCTCGTGATCCCAGTCGCGGTGGCTCACAATGGAAAGCGTATTGACGGTGTGATGGAGGGAGTTGAAGTTAAAATCGCTCACCACCCCGATGATGGTGCCCAGCGAATCGTTGTCAAACCAACCATGGCCCACCGGGGTACCGATGGGGTTCTTGAGCTGCAAGTGCTTGACGAGCGATTCGTTGATGATGAAGGACTTTCCGTCATCCACCGGGTTATCGACCGAGAAGTTTCGTCCGTCGACCAACTTCATGCCGTAGACAGTCAGGTAGTCCGGGTCGACGTTGACATTGGAGGTAGCCATTTGAATGACCCCCGTGTCGGCCTTGACCTTGAAACCCCATTGGTGAAAGTTATTGCCCAGCCGTTGACCGGATGCTGTGACCCCCAACACGTGCGCGTTCTGAAGCAGTTCATCCTTCATCACCTGGTATTTCTTGTTGGATGTACGATCCAGTTCCACCAACAACATTCGTTCGGTGGTAAACCCGACATCCTTGTTCTTCATAAAGTACAGCTGCTGCACCACCACGCCGGTGCTGACCATCATGCCCACGGCAAGTCCAAACTGTACGACCACCAGGCCACTCTGGAACACTGACTTACGGCCTCCCGATGTGCCTCCTTTCAACACCCGGGTGGTGTTAACCGAGGTCATGTAC
>JAYRXB010000403.1:0-2214 GCA_041917735.1 Cyclobacteriaceae bacterium | reverse complement strand
TCTCTTTCTGACACTCGATTTCAGGATGTGTTGTACTTTAGAATCAGGATGGAAAAGTACCTGACAACCATTTTTGAAGAGAAGCCTGAGAAAGTCCGGCGCAGGATGTGGTACAACGTCGGCATTGGCGCGGCCATTCTGGGATCGTGGATGGCGTGGGCGTTTGTGCCCATCTTCGGGTGGAAGATTCCCATCGGCCTCACGATTGTGTTCCTGAGCATCAAGCGCTATGACGACCAGGCCTCGGGCATCACCGCATACGGGGAACGAAAAGGAAGCCTGATGATTACCGAGGAGTACCTGGAGGCGCGGGAAATACGAATCCCGTACCGCGAGATGAAAGACCTGGTCATCTATGTCGAGGAGTACCTGGGCAAGCCGAAGAATCTGATTGGCATCCACCATGGAGGTGGTAACGCCGTTGAGTTCATCTACCAGAACAGCCAGGTGTCGTTCAACTTCGTGATCAAGAACCGGCAGGATTTTGACCGAGTTAGCAGGCTCGTGGCCCGAATTGAGAACAATCCTGATTTGAGGCTTAACCTCCGGAAGGTATAATCAGCTATATGTATAAATAGTTGAAAATCAGGATTATAGTACAATTCACTGTACAAAATGTAAATTATACTTTACAATAAGTAAAGTTTGTATAGCTTTGTGCACACAAACCATTCTACTTATGGAAACAAAAGAAAAGCACATCCATGACCGTGTGTGGGTATATGCAGGGGTATGGATCGTTAGTTATATCGGCAGTTTGTTTGCCATGAAGTCGCTGAACATCCCCATGGCAGCGGGGATAGTCTTGACGGTAGTGACTGCAATGGCCTTTGGTCTTTTCGTCTACAAGTACTACCGGAGTATTTTTTTCATGGACGAAGTCCATGTGAAGATTCATATGGAAGCGATCGTCATAGCTTTCTCACTGGGTTTGTTGTTGCTGATGACCCTGGGTCTGGTGGATCTATTTGTCGACCTGAACCCGGAGGATTGGAGTTACCGGTTCCTGGTTCCGATTCTTATCGCCTTCTACCTCATCGGCTATTTCATTTCCACACGCAAATACAGTGTTGACAATGAAGAACACAATTAAGGTCGAGCGGGCTCGTAAGAACTGGACGCAGGCCGACCTGGCGGAGAAGATCGGTATATCACGGCAGGCCATGAACGCCATCGAAGGGGGGAAGTTTGTCCCGTCAACGGTATTGGCGTTGAAGATGGCAAAGGCTTTTGAAACCCCGGTGGAAGGGATCTTCCAGTTGGAGAAGACCGACTAGGGGTATTCCCCCGGGCTCAGAGAACTGCTATCGTCCGTAGTAAATGAACGGCGCCCAGTACTTGGGGTGCTGAAACTCCTTCCCGTAGTCGCCCTTGATGAACTTGCGCTTGATGTCGTTGACGATCTGGGCATACGGCTTTCCCTTGGCGACGTCCTTGTAGAAGTCGGACATGAACTTCATGGTCGACGTATCGTTCACCGGCCACAACGACACCAGTGCGGCGTTGGAGCCGGCCAGCAGCAGCGATTGGGTAAGGCCGGTGACACCCTCGCCGACGTACAATTTGCCCAATGCGGTCTGGCAGGCAGACAACACGGTGATGTCGGCATTCATCTTCAGGCTCGACACCTCGACCGTATTGAGAAACCCATCTTCTCCATCCACCGGCTTTGGCGTAATGGACATGGCCACGCCGGACAAATCGGGGATCTCGGGCACCACGAAACCGTGGGTGGCCAGGTGGACCATCTTGTAGCGCGCCAGTTCACCGCTCTTCGACATGGATTTGATACGTGATTCACTCATGTCGTTGCCCGTAAACACCGTGGCGTTGTCGATGGTTTTGGCAATGTTGCGCACCTCTTCCAGCGTACCGGAGAGGGGAGTCAGGGCCTTTGTGCCGAAGAGGGTTGCATAGGCAACACGCTGCGACTTGCCTTCACGCATGTTCTCGGCCACCTCGGCCTGCAGCAGGCTCAGGTCTCCGGCCGACTGCAAGGGCATTGGCTCTTCGTCCAAATCCTGGTAGATGGCACCACCCATGGCCAGCAGCGGTTTGCGCGATGCATCGTACTGACGCTGGGAAAGTTGCTGAAGCACACTGGCCGAATGAAGGTATCGGATGTTGTACTTCTCCACGAGGTACTTGCCGTCGAAGGCGCGGAACGCTTCAAACGGCAGGAAACTGAGGTTGTCGTTGGGTGAAATGATCAGC
>JAYRXB010000402.1:0-6647 GCA_041917735.1 Cyclobacteriaceae bacterium | reverse complement strand
AGGGTGAGTGTCTGGCCGGCGACCGCATTCAAATTTCCAGACTGCAAGGTGAGGTCACCGGAGATGATGCGGCTACCAACGGTAGTTACACCGGATGCATTGTTGATGATGGTATTGACCACCGGAGAGACACCCGGAGTTGCTCCACCCGGATGGCCGTTGCCTAGAAACTGGGCGCCGGTACCGTTGTAGATGATGGTACTTCCATCCTCGTAGGTTCTGGTGCCACTGACACGAACGTTGCCCAAGGTTGTTCCGGTCACGATAGCGCCTGTCGCATTTGTCGACCCAACCCGCAGTGTGGAAGAGTTTCGCAGGGTAAACGTACCCGTACCGCGCAAGGAAGAGGTTCCCAAATCCACGATCGAACCTGTTTCGACCACGTAATTCACGGCATTGGTTACCGCACCCGAACCCGAGAATGTCTGCACCGGTCCAGCTCCGACAAAATTCAAATTGGCGGTGCTTCCTGCGATGGCACTGTAGGTTGTTGTTCCGAAGGTGAAGTTTCCGGAAATGTTGACATCCACGGTGGACGCGGCATTACCGGTGAACCTCACGGTTGAATTCGTCTTGGAATAATTACCCAGGATATCCAAGGTCAGGGAACCCGTACCCAATACGAATGTAGTCCGGATTGTTGCCGTATTGGTGAAATTACCCCCGACCGCAATAATGTTGTTGGTCCCGGCATCGGTGAAGGATACTGAAGTTGGACCGCTCAGAATGAGATCACCTCCAATGATAAGAAGATTGTTGGAGGAAGCGCCAAAGAACCTCAAACGTTCATTGGATGGGCCGCCGGTGTCTGATGCCAGGATACTGAGGTTGTTTCGAACGGTAAGCAGATTGCCTTCCCAGGAGATGTTACCGGATTGCGGGCAATTCCATTCGAAATCGTAATAGTCCTGGTTCAGGTTCTCCGCCCCGTTAAAGTTGCCCGGGTTGGTATAGCTGGTGAATCGAATCGTTGAACCATCCTCCCACGTAGCCAACGGAACAACTCCGCGGGTGTTGGTGTATCGGTGTTCGTAAACGCCGCCGGATGCAAAGGTGGTAATGGCAGGATCATCAAGGCCGGCGTGCGTGGCACCGTTGGCGAGTGCAAACAGCCCTTCCACATACACGGCGCTGCTCGGGTCTACTGAAATATCCGGGTTAGCGCCTGAATTGCTGACGATAAGTGATCCTCCGGACTGAACCCACAAGGGATTGCTCACCAGGCTGATGCCGTTATCTACGGTGACCACGTGTGTAGGCTGGATCGCGATTTCACCAATCGGCTGTCCGTTGCTGGGTGGATCAGTTGGGATCTGATTCTGGTATACCCCGGCGGAAACATCCTCCAGGTTCCTGTAGGCCCCGTTAAAGAACACTTGCCAGGTTGTTGCTGTAAACCATGCACCGGTCTGGCGGCTCTGATAATCACCATCGGACTGAGCATATGCCGTTGAACCAAGCGACAAGACCAACAGCACGAACGCGGGGCGTAGCATTTTCATCATAATTGGAGCCAAAAATAGTGATTAATCACGGCAATAACTCAAGTTTTATCCCCTTTGCACGGGACTTGTAACCCCTCCCAAGCGCAAAAGTCAACTCTTTGATAACTAATGTCTTAGAAGCACTACGAACGCTGCGACAAGTCTCAATGAGTTAGGTGAAAGTGACCCGAGAAAGGGTCAGTTGAAACGGGCAAAAAACTGCCGCGCACGTCGGCTCGGAAGGCCGCACGACGCTGCCTGTAACCTATTTTGGGGGATTTCCCTCCTTTTCGAGGGCGGAGCCACTTCGTTGTTGAAAGTACATTCCGGCCATCAGGGTGATCATCAACAAGGGATTGACAATCATTCGATGAAGTGGCTGATAGAGGGGAGACGAAATTTCAGAGGGGCCTTCAGCCGGAATTTTGAGGAGCAGGTAGACTGGCAACAGGATGAACAACTCAGCCATGAAGATCCACCATGCCAACCTTGAGAATTTTGGGTCTCCAAACAACTGGTTGATCAGCAAGATGCAGAGAAGGTCATTTGCGATGACGCGCATAGCTCGGTTCACCACAAAAGCGGTCGTTGGGGATGGCGGGCTGAGGCGAAAGACATCCAGGAGGATTCCCAGGTAATCAATGCGCTGAAAGACATAGACGAACAACAACCCTAGGAGAGCACTTGCGACAATCCCATGTTTCCGGGTGATTTTCCTAATCATGTTGCTTGGTGCTCCACTGCGTGATCCAGGTCCACCACAACGCAAATACGATGACGTAAATGACGGCGGTAAAGAGGTACTTATGAAAATAGTAGAACAAGTCCGCGTTCACATCCGCCAGCCAGAACAACCACAGGATGCGGGCCAGGTTTGCCAGGTGAATGGCGATGCTGCCGACAAGCAGGAACCCGGACATCCGAAGCGGTGTTGCCCTACCGTAGGCCAGCACAAACGAAAAGAACACAATCATCACATTGAGGCCGTTGCACCCCTCAAAGACGTTCAGCACTTTCTGTCCGTCTCGCAGCACGTGCACGGTAGGTCCATCGGGGTTCTGGGCGTAGCTGGCATCGACGCCAAACCACCGCAGTATTCCAACCACCTCACGACTTACTTCTTCCGTCATGGCATCCGGGACGATACCGTGGGACGAGATCCAAAGCCCGTATATAATGCTGAATATCAGGTAACTACCCAGGAATACACCCACAAACCACCGTGCTGGTTTAACCTCGCTGATCTTCATGGTCTTTTGGGGATGTGCCTTGCCGGTACGCCCACCAGGCGGCTACCATCGGGACACGACTTGGTGACCACCGCTCCTGCACCAACAACACTCGAGGCCCCGATCGACAAGCCCTGCAATATTCTCGCTCCGGACCCGATCAGTGTGTTCGGTCCAATGGTTACGCCGCCCGAGATGCTGGTCTGTGGCATGACCGAGGTATAGTCACCCAGTTTTACGTCATGGCCGATGGTGGCGGCCAGGTTAAGGATTGTAAAGTCACCGATGCGTATCCCGGTGGTCAGTATTACCCCTGCCGTTACAATTGCGCCTCGTCCAATGCTATTGGTCGGGGATCCGCGGAGCGCCTTGGGATGTATCACAGTCGGGTATGAAATTTTCCGGTTGGTAATTCGTGAAACCAGCTGCCGGCGAATGAACGGATCTGCGATAGCCACGACGAGGTCCATCGGTTCCGCCCACTGGTTCACCGCTTCCATTCCACCGAGTACCGGCAAGCTGTCGACAATAGCCCCGGCGGTAAATCCGTCATCAAAAAAACCGAGGAGGTTCCACTGGTCCTGTTCCTGGTTGATCTCCTGGATCAACCAGGCGGTCTCCCTTCCAAAACCTCCTGCTCCGTAGACGGCGATATTCTTCATCTTTCGTTCATCAACCTAGCCAAGTATTTGGGTGCAAAGCGTATGAACAATTCGTTTGGCAGATTCTCCATCCCAAAGATCGGGAATAGAACCCTTCTTCCAGTCTCCACGGACCATTGCCCGCACTGCTGGTTGAATAGCCGCCGGATTCGTACCAATGAGCTCATTTGTTCCCAATTCCACCGTTTCCGGTCTCTCCGTCGTGTTTCGAAGTGTAATGCACGGGATACCCAGTACGGTTGTTTCCTCCGTGATACCACCCGAATCTGTTATCACGCCGCTGGACCTGGATATCAGCAGGTTAAACTCGAGGTAGCCAAGGGGCTCCACCAAATGAATCGCGGAGGGCTTGATCCCAAAGGACTCCAAGTTCTTGCGTGTTCGCGGGTGCACCGGAAATATCACAGGCCTACCTCCTGCTCCAGCTTCAATTTCGCGCAGAATCGCTGAAAGTTGACCAGCGTCATCCACATTACTTGGCCGGTGCAACGTCATGACAACATACCTGGCATCCTGCAAGTTTAGGCGCTCCCAAAAATCCGGCTTTCTAAAGCGGGATCTGTGCTTCAACAACGTGTCGATCATGACATTGCCCACGAAAAAAATCTGGTCCTTTCGCTTTCCTTCCCGCACCAGGTTTTCTCCAGCCCATACCGTAGTGGTGAAAAAATAATCACTGATTGAATCGGTAACCAGGCGGTTGATTTCTTCCGGCATCGTAAGATCACCGGAACGTATCCCTCCTTCCACATGAGCTACGCGAATGTTCAGTTTCTTGGCTACAATTGAGCAGGCCAGCGTGGAAGTCACATCGCCTACCACCAAAACCAGCTGTGCCGGATGTTGCTTGAGGTAGGTTTCAAAACCCACCATGATGGCTGCAGTCTGTTCAGCCTGGGTACCTCCTCCAGCGCCCAGGTTGATGTCTGGCTCTGGAATTTGCAGCTGCTCAAAGAAGTCATCACTCATGAGGTTATCATAGTGCTGCACCGTGTGAACCAGTGCGAAACTTACCGTTGGCCCGTTCGCATTCCATTCACGGAGGGCATCTATGATCGGAGCAATTTTTATAAAGTTCGGCCTTGCTCCGGCAACCAGTACGATATGCCTTTGGGTCGTCGTCACGCGAGTACGGAAGTGATGATATCCAGTATACGATTCTGATCAGCCTCCGATAATGAACTTCCGGAGGGCAAACACAAACCGTTTTTGAAAAATGTCTCGCTGGTGCCGTTGCTGTAATGAACGGCCTCGCGGAATACAGGCTGAAGGTGCATGGGCTTCCAGAGCGGACGGCTTTCGATATTCTCCCGCTCCAGTGCAAGACGAACAGCTTCCCTAGTTATACCGTTGCATTTCCCGGGATCGATCAGGAGTGTAGTCAACCAACGGTTTGACCGGTTACCGGGCTGCTCCGGCTGAAATGAAATTGCCGGCACTCCGGCCAACCCTTTCTGATACCGGTTGAAAATTTGTCGGCGACGCTCTACCCGGTCGGAAAGCACGGCCAGTTGGCCTCGTCCAATTGCCGCGCACACATTGCTTAGCCGATAGTTGTAACCAATTTCAGAATGCTCATAATGGGGCTGAGGGTCGCGGGCCTGCGTAGCCAGGAAGCGCGATTTTCTGATATGCCCGGGCTGCTTAGAAATGAGTGCGCCGCCTCCCGAGGTAGTAATGATCTTGTTGCCATTGAAGGAATAGACGCCGAAATCTCCGAAGGTGCCCGCAGCATATCCATTCCTTGTGCTTCCCAAGGCTTCGGCGGCATCTTCAATTAAAGGCACCTGGTACGAATCCGCGATGCTCCTGATTTCCTCCAGCCTGGCCGGCATCCCGTACAAATCGACGACGACAATCGCCTTTGGCTTTTTGCCCGCCTTGGCACGGTCGCGAAGGGCTGTCTCCAGCAGTGCAGGATCCATGTTCCAGGTATCCTGTTCGGAGTCGATGAATACCGGGGAAGCACCCAGGTAAACGACAGGGTTGCAGCTTCCGGCGAAGGTGAACGACTGGCAAACCACTTCGTCTCCCTGCCGCACACCGGCAAGAATCAATGCCAGGTGTATGGCGGCGGTACCACTGCTCAGGGCTACCGACTCAGCAACGCCGAGGTGTGCCGCCAGTTCTCGTTCAAAGCTATCAATATGCGGCCCTACAGGGGAAATCCAGTTCGTATCAAAAGCTTCATTGACAAAGGTGCGCTCCAGGTCACCAAGGTGCGGGGGAGAAAGATATATTCGATTACGCGTCATGTGGATCAGGTACGAGCAGAAGGCCCAGGTGTTCATGAAGTGCGCGATGCATCAGCATCAATTTCCGATAGGACGGGACAAAATCAAAGTCACCCCGCCGGGGAGAATGCTTGATCAAATGCGCTGTTGGTGCAGGAAGTGCAACAATGCCGAAGTACGCGCACCACGCCATGGCCCTGGGCATATGAATTGCACTCGTTACCACTACGGCGTTTCGCGACGGAAATCGCTTGCGGAAGTTCTCCAATTCTTCTCGGGTTCGTGTCGGCCTTGGCAGCAACACGGTATCGCGGGGTTCAACGCCCAACTCCAAGGCCGCCCTGGCCAGTGTTTCGGCTTGTGACAAATCCCCGTAAGGTGCATAACCGCTTAGTATCAGTTTGGAACCCGGGGTCAACCGCATCAACCGAATTCCTTCTACCAGCCTGGCTAGCGCATCTTCCGATAACTGGTTTGTGAACGGGAGCCGATCATCGGCCGTAAACCCGGCTCCCAACACCAAGATCAGGCTGGAATCGGGAAGCTGTCCGGCAACCGGGAACCGTTGCTCCAATCTCAAGACCAGAAATTGTGGCAAGGGAGTCGAGGAGCAACAGAGGAGCCATACCATGGCTACGACGGCGATCGTTGTGGCAGCCTTGCGCCTTCGGAGCATGAAAAACACCGCTGCGCCACTGGCAAGTACCAAGAAGATCAGCAACGGATTATCCAAGTTACTCTCCTTTTGAAGAATCTGGTGCGTTGGCTACAATAAGTCTCTCCTTGTGCCTGAAAATGACAGTTTCATCATTACCCACGGGCTTATAGATCACCATTCCCGCGGCAATGATATTCCGGCTACCAATGGTTGTCCCGGGAATAGTACAGGCATTGGTGCCAATCATGTTCTCATCTCCCATGGAGGTGTTCCCTGAAACGGCCACCTGGGGGCTGATAAAGTTAAACTCACCCAATACACTATCGTGACCTATGGTGCACCTCGAATTCAGAATCGTAAATCTTCCAATTCGTGCCTTT
>JAYRXB010000401.1:0-3090 GCA_041917735.1 Cyclobacteriaceae bacterium | reverse complement strand
ATTATCACCGAATACGGCACCGCATACGGCAACTTGTTCGAGGCATAGAACAGGTTAACCCCCACCACCAGGATGAGGTTAAGCATGACCATGAAGAATATCCTTGCTCCATCCTGGAGGCCGGTGTATCGAATGATACCCTTGTAGCTGCCCGTCGTCAGGATAGCGATGAGTCCACAAGCGGCGTACACAATAATGCCTCGCTGGTACTCATGAATAACCAGGTCGTTCAACGCAAAATTGAATCGCAGCAGAAAACCCAGGAATACCGAAAAGGAGATAAAGGAAAGATCAATAAAAATAATCACCCACCGGGGCAGGATCCGGAGGTTACGAACGAGCTTAATCCACCACTGAATCACCCCTTCTTCGCTGATCTAAACCGTGAAATCAATTGACGAGCACCCAGCAAGGCCCCGCCGCCCAACAAGAACTCAATTCCAGAAATGGGAACATCGGGGTCTGGCGGTGGTCCAGGCTGTGCCCAGCCTGTCAAGGGCGTCAACAGTAGAACAACAACTATTGCTGCCAGTATCGTGGGGTGTTTCACTGACATGTCTAGTACTTGAGTATTTTCTTCGTTACCAATTGCCCACCCACCGAAACCTTAATCAAGTACATGCCTGGGGCTAGGTTGCTGATGTCGGCCGATCCGGTAAGGTGTTCACTTTCTTCCTTCAAATCAATGCGGCCCATCTCCTGCCCCATCATATCGGTGAGGTAGGCAACCGGTTGGGCCGATGGCTCATTCACAATTACGGTGATTGTATTCCTTACCGGGTTGGGATAGGCGCGAACGACTTCAGTTTTGGCCGCCTCGGGGCCTACCTTCTCATTGAATACGATGTAAAACCTTCCGGCGGGTTGTGAAGCAATGGAATTGGTCACCTTAAACGTATAGGGCTCCAGGGAGATATCGACCACCTTGCCCGTAAACTTGTCATGCAACACTACGGTAGCCTCAGCAAACGAACCTGACCGATTTACACGCAAGGTGAACTCACCTACACCGATCTCGGAAGTTGACAAGAAAACAGGCTGCGAGGGAATTTTGTCCGTTGTATTGATGGAAAGCGGAACTCCATCGGACGAAAGGCTGGCCAGGTTAAACGTGGGACTCATCAGTTTCACACCGTCGTACTCATCATACTTGTCCGCAGAACCTGCATTCAACTGAATGTACGCATTGTCCTCGTCGTTACTTACCGTTTCCTTCAGTACCAGTTCGACTGCATCCACGGTAGCATCATTGACGGTCCGGTAGAATGAAGTTGCCGTGGAAGTTTTGGATGCCTCGGTAATGGTTATGGCAGTAGCCACCGATGTTGCCTTGATCCAGAATCCTTGTCCGGCAGCAATTCTTCCCGTACCCAGATCGCCGGTCGAGCCATTCCAGGTCCGATAGCCGCCGGTGCCGTTTTTCGTCGGATCCCACACCGAAATCTGGTTGCTGGCATAACTGGTTTTTGTCCATCCGGCTCCATCCCAATCGACGGCGCTGGGGTAAGGATTGCCCACAAAGTTCCAACCATCATCAGCCGGAAGGCCTGAATCGGTAAACGTAACGGGCAACACGATGGCGCCGGAATTCACCGTTCCCGTCAGCATCATGGTTGGGGATCCTACCTCATTCCGCACCAGCAAGTTGTATCCCCGACCCACGGCAAAGGTGGCTGACGATGAGGTTACAGCCGTATACCCCAGGTTTTGAGCGCCGGCCGTTGACTCCGTGTAGGAATAGAGTGACGGGTTGTTGGTTGCGCATCCGCCGCACGGAAAACTGGTGATCGGTGATGTGCCTGTGATGGTAATTCCACTGGAGATAATCTGTGCCGGAGTTCCTCCGTTCACCGGCGAGGATATGTCGCGGAAGGCCCGCCCTACACCTTGGACAAACCGTTGCGCATTCACGTTACCGGATACCGTACGGAGTGCAGTCAATTGACCAATCGACGCAGTTGCCGACGCTGTCGAAACCAAGGTTAACTGGCCATTGGCGCCAAAGTCGCAGCCATCGGCCGTGATGTTCAGCACACCTGTCAGGAATACCCCACTGGTCAGTGAAACGTCCGCATTGGCTGTTTTGCTGAGCGTTATGTTTCTGAATGTTCGGTTGCCGCCGGCAAACGTGGTTGTAGTGGCTCCGTTCAGGACCAGGGTACCGTTGTTGGCGTTAAAGGTGCTGGAACTTCCGAATTGAATGTTGCCCGACACGTTGACCGTTCCACCCGGGAAGATCAGGCTTCGGCCATCATTTAGCGTAATGTTCACAAACTGGGGAATGCTGGATCCTCCTACGGTAGTACCGCTTACGCTGTTGAATACCACGCTACCGGTAGTAAATGTGATGGTACCTGCATCATCGTTCCAGTTTGAACCTTGCATGGTGATGGTTCGTGTTCCGGCAGCCAGGGTATTGGAGGTCAGGTTCACGGTGCCGTTGATGGTTACATCGCTGCTCAGGGTGATCGTCCCTGCGGCGGAGATCGTCAGGTTGCCAAGATCAGAGGTTGATGTCGGCAGTTCTACACCGGTTGAATACGGTCCTCCGCTATACACGATGTTGAATGTTCCGGAAGAAGCTACCGGAGAATTGCCCGTAATGGTTGCCGTGGCCGCACTGCGCGTAAGTGTGGATCCACTCGCCATCAGGATGGACCCGCTGTTGGTGAAGGTACCGTTGGTGAGACTAAACGAGGTAGCAACCCGCAAATTTCCGGTGAGCGTGAGTGTACCCGTAGTCCGGTTATAAGTAAACGTATTTACGAATTCATTCCCGGGTTCGAAGACCAGTGTACCAAATGCGCCTGTGCCACCAACCGTGAGTGAAGTACCCGTCGATGAACTGCTGAAGAGCATCCCGTTGGTGGTTACCTTCGATCCCAGGATGGTGAGGCTGGTGCCGGTAAAGTCCAGATCCCCTTCGGTCATGGTCAAAACACCAAGGCCGGAAGCACCGATCGTCAGGTTTGTGCCGACAGGGATTTTAAGGCTGCCTCCGGACCGATTTACAGTGAGGTTGCGCACGGTTTGTGCTCCCGCTTGAAATGGGAATGTGCCGGAAAGCCCATCGCCGTTTACCACAAAACT
>JAYRXB010000400.1:0-7492 GCA_041917735.1 Cyclobacteriaceae bacterium | reverse complement strand
TGGGCGGAACCGCCGCTGATTTCTGCTTTGGCGTGGATACAGACGCCACCAATAACGTCTATACTTCTGGTGGATTCAGCGGCACGGCGGATTTCAATCCGGGTGTTGCGGTCAACAGCCTGACCTCCGCAGGGTTGAGTGACATCTATATTTCCAAACTGGATGCCGCGGGTGCATATGTGCTTGCCGTGAAGATTGGCGGTACCGGATCGGAAAGCACCAATTCATTGACCGTAGATGGAGGAGGTAATATCCTCATAGCCGGCGATTATGCCGGTACGGTAGACTTTGATCCAGGTGCCTCCGTATCCAACCTGACTTCGGCCGGATCGTCCGATATTTTTGTTGCCAAGTATAGTTCTGCCGGCGCTCATGTTTGGAGTCGAAGCGTCGGCGGGCCCTTTCCCGATCGTCCGAGTCACCTGATAACCGATGCGGCCGGTGATGTCTACATGACTGGAAATTTCCAGGGAACGGCTGATTTCGATCCGGGCGCAGGAGTATTTAACCTCGTCGCCGGAACAGCCAATCAGGAAGCCTATGTGGCCAAACTGACTTCCGCCGGGAATTTTTCGTGGGCACTTCGCACACAAAGTACGGCCAGCGGGGAAACCGAAGGTATAGCCGTTGCACTGGACACCAGCGGCGATATTCTGATTGCCGGCTGGTTTGAACTTATCGTCGATTTTGATCCGGGCTCCTGTGTATACTCCTTGCCCTCAAACGGCGATGACATCTTCGTCATGAAATTGAGTCCATCCTCGGCCGGTTGTATCCCGCCAACCGTCACCGGATTTAACCCGACCAACGGTCCCGTTGGCTCCACCGTGGTCATCGACGGAGTTCAATTTAGCCCTACAGCATCCAACAACGTTGTTTACTTTGGCGCTGCACGCGCTACTGTTAGTGCTGCTACCTATACCAGCCTCACCGTTACGGTGCCGACGGGTGCGACGTACGAATCCCTCACGGTCACTGTCAACGGCTTCTCCGCCAGCGCCCCCCGGCCATTCCACGTTACATTCGCCGATAGCGGCCCTCTCAACTCGTGCTCATTCTCCGCTCCTACCTTTTTCAGTTCCGGAAACTTTGGATTTGGATTGGCGACGGGAGACCTCGACCTCGATGGCAAGGTGGATATTGTGATCACCAATTCGTCGACAGGGACGGTGAATATCTTCCGAAATACAAGCACCCTGGGTATACTGAATGCCTCGTCGTTTGCCGCCAGCGTTGACTTGCCGGCGGGCACCAATGTGCAGCATGTCGTGCTTGCCGATGTCGACGACGACGGGAAGCTGGACATTGTCGCGGCAGGATACGACAGCAACATTATTTCAATCTACCGAAACATCGCAACGCCGGGCTCCCTTTCAGCAGCGTCGTTTGAAAGTCGCGTGGACCTCGCAACAGGCGGAAGACCCTTCGACGTGGAAGTGGCGGACCTGGATGGCGATGGTAAGTCCGACATCGTCAGTTCCACGGAGGGCCGGTTGTCTTTCTGGCGCAACATCGGCACTGCTGGAGCACTCTCGACAGGCAGTTTCAGCGCCCGCGAGGATATCTTCATCAACTCGATTTCGGTGGCCGTTGCTGACCTGGATGTTGACGGTAAATCGGATTTGATTATCGGCCCCGCGTTGAGCACCGTGGCCAGGGTCTACCGAAACATCAGCACGCCGGGCACGCTGGCTCCTGCTTCGTTTGCCGCCCCGGTCGACTTCACCGTTGGCGCGTGGCCCGACTATGTACAAACCGCTGACCTCGATAACGACCAACGTCCGGAAATCATCACCTCCTCGTGGCCATCCGGCAGCATATCGATCCTCAAAAATGCGTCGAGCCCGGGAATCATCAACACCACATCGTTCTCTCCACAGGTGGTCCTCGGCGGACTAACGGAGCCGCGCGGCGTGGCCATCACCGATTACGATGGCGATGGCTTTCTGGACATCGCCGTGGCCTTGCAGATTTCGGGCGGCGTCAACCTATACAAGAATATTACATCCCCCGGAGTCATCAATTCTGGTTCGTTTGCGGCGCCGGTGGCCCTTCCTGCCGGCGGAAACTTACGAGCAACGACCAGTGCCGATTTTGATGGTGACGGGAAGCCCGACCTGGCCTTCACCAACTGGAGCGGGTCCCCGCTCTCCGTTATTCGAAACCAGGTGACGGCCGTGCCTACGATCACCGGTCTGACACCCTCCAGTGGTATCATCGGCACCCAAGTAACATTATCCGGAACAAACTTCAGTGCCGTATCCGCTGAAAACCAAGTAAAGCTCAATGGCACTACCGTGAACGTCATCAGCAGCACCACAACCTCTCTTACGGTGGTGATACCCGGAACTGCCACTACCGGGACCTTTACCGTGACCCGATACTGCAATACAGGAACATCAGGAATCTTTACCGTGTTGCCGTACACGCCGCCGTGCAGCAGTGTGTTGCTGGATGGCAGCATCGACAAAGTCCTCTTTCCGGATGAACCGTCGTTGGAAAATCCAGCCATCACCGTTGAGGCCTGGGTAAAGGTAAATGCCTTCTCTTCCGCCAAGACGGGAGGCAATACAACCCATCAATTCATACTGTTCAAGAGAAATGTATTGACATCATTTTCCGAGGGCTTCGACCTCGTGTTGGACGAATCGAATAAACTATTTCTAGCGGTCGTCTCGTCGGGCGCCGGCGGTGGGGGCAGTCAGCGGATATTGAGTTCAAGCAGCAATTCCGTCAACCTTGGCCAGTGGTACCACCTGGCCATGACGGCTGATAACACCACCCTCAGCTTCTATGTGAATGGCGAATTGATTGGATCTGCCGCCACAGGATTCCCTCTGAATTACGGCCCGGAAGGACTTGTGATCGGAAATGCGAGTCCGCTGAACAGTTGGCAGGGCGCCTTCAATGGCAATGTGGATGAAGTTCGGATCTGGAATTTCGTTCGGTCGCAGGCACAGATTCAGAGTACATTGACCGGTGCCCTGTCGGGCACCGAGGCCGGGCTCGTGGCTTACTACAACATGGATGAATCCGGGGGTGGCACCGGAATTACTGTAACCAACCGTGCGGTTTCGACCGGAGCTATCAATAACGGAACTACCTCCGGGGCTTCTACCACGCCACAGTTTGTCGGAACTTGCTCGTGTGTTCCCGCTGCTCAACGCAATGCCCTCATCGCCCTCTACAACGCCACTGACGGGGCCAACTGGACCGACAACACCGGTTGGCTTTCTCCCGATGAAAGTACATGGACAGGCATCACGGTAACCGGCTGTGACATTACCGACATCACGCTTCCCGGAAACAACCTGGTGGGATCAATCCCTCCGGAGATCGGCGATCTCATCATGCTGGAGGGACTTGATTTGGGTCTGAACCAACTTTCCGGATCGATCCCGCCGGAGATTGGCAACCTCACCCAACTGATCGGATTGAATCTGGCTGTCAACCAAATGGATGGTTTTCTTCCTCCTGAGTTGGGTAACCTTACGAACCTGGAAGCGCTGAATCTCTCGTTCAATGCATTTACCGGTACGCCACCCATTGAACTGGAAAACCTGATGTCACTCGTTGACGCTGCGCTGAACAATAATCTGTTTACCGGGCAACCACCCTTGATTGGTGGAAATTCCATGGCCATGGGCAGCATTGAGCTACAATTCAACGGATTCAGCGACCTGCCTGACTTCAGTGCGTACTACGACATCAACCTGATCAATGTTTCCAACAACCGCCTGACGTTTGATGATGTAGAGCCCTATGTAGGAAACACCAACTTCTTCTATGCCCCACAGGCTCTTGTACCCCCCGGGGGGTATGTTGTGTTTACTGCCGGAAACACCCTGTCAATACCTTTCTCTACCGGCGGAACCGCCAATAGTTATCAATGGTACAAAAACGGTGTGCCGATACCTGGAGCCAATTCAGCAAGCTTCAGCCTGCCCGGAGCCACAGCCGCCGACGCCGGCACTTACGAGGTTCAGATAACCAACACGATTGCCCCGGCACTCACGCTGAAGTCATTGCCCTACATGGCTATCGCCGATCCGTGCACGGCGTCTACACCAACCTCCGGCGACAACGACAACAGCTTTGCGCCGCTCATCAGTGATCCAACTTCAAATTTCTTAGGCGTTGGAATTCAGAGTACGGGAAAAATCATAACCTCTACTTCCTATACGATTGAAAACAGCATCATACGAAGTGGCACCTTGCGTTTCAACGCAGACGGCAGCCTGGATACCGGGTTTCCCACCAACCCCTACCCGGGCCTCATTCTCGTGCAGCCGGATGACAAAATTCTGATCGGGTCTCATGACGGCACAAACGCCATACCGGTTCGACTGAATGCGGATGGGACACCGGATGCGACATTCATCAGCAACGCTCCGCAATACTACAGCGGGGGCATCAGTGCCTTAGGATATCAACCGGCCGATGGCAAGGTCCTCGTGTCATCAAATGCCTACCTGACTCCACATTTTGTCGATCGACTCAACGCCGACGGAACCTATAGCGGCACCCTCCCGGGTGCCAATGGGCTCTACGTTACCACCATCGCCGTCCAATCCAACGGCTACATCCTGCTCGGCGGCCAATTCCCGGGTGGTATTGTTCGTCTTGATCCCTCCGGCATATTGGACCCAACCTTCGCCGGGTATGCCAGTGACTTTGTAACCGATATTGTGATCCAACCGGATGGCAAGATTCTCGTTACGGGCCTGTTCCAGTATTTCAATGATGTACTCCACCCTGGCCTGGTTCGCCTCGACAGCGACGGCAATATTGATAACACTTTCTCAGCCAAGGGCATTACGGACTTTGTTGAGCTTGGTAACTATCCAAGTCAGGTTGCATTGCTGCCCGATGACCGGATTGTAGTAGCCGGAATCTTCAATACCGTCAATGGCGCGGGCCGCAAAAACCTCGCGGTGCTGAACGGCGACGGGACGATCGATTGCAATTTCGACCCGGGGACCAGCACTGACATTGAGATTACCGGCGTGGCCGTTCAACCGGATGGAAAAATCATGATCAGCGGAGCCTTCAACGGCTTCGACGGAGCTACACGGTATGGCCTTGCCCGTGTCAACAACACCCTGGCCACCGCATCCTGCCTGCCGGCCACCGAACGCGCCGCGCTAATCGCCCTCTACAACTCCACCAATGGTGCTTCCTGGACCAATAGCACCAATTGGCTAAACGCCAACGAGGGCACCTGGTTTGGTGTCGTCGTTTCCTCCTGCCACGTCACCAACCTCAACCTGACCAACAACCAGCTGGGCGGTACACTGCCGCCTGAATTGGGTGACCTGACGCAATTGGTAACGCTTGATCTTTCAAACAATACACTGACCGGCTCCCTGCCGAATACGATTTCCAATCTTACCAGCCTGAGCTCACTCCAACTCTACAACAACCAACTCAGCGGCTCACTCCCGGCCGGGTTGTATGGCTTGTCCACGTTGCAAAACCTTGACCTCAGCAACAACCAACTCACCGGCAGCGTCGCTACGTCGATCGGAAACCTTATCGGCCTCACCTCCCTTTCACTCAGCATCAACCAATTTACCGGAACGCTACCGTCTGAAATCGGAAACCTGACCAACCTGCAATACCTCCGCCTGGCCCTGAATCAATTTTCCGGTACGCTCCCCGCCTCCTTGGGCAACCTGACAGCCTTGCGGGAGTTCAGTGTAGCTACCAACCTGCTGACCGGAACGATACCCAACACACTAACCAACCTTACAAACCTGAACGTTCTTGGTTTATCGTTCAACTCATTTTCGGGAGGCCTGCCAGCGGGAATCGGTGGAATTGCGACCCTGCAGCAGGTCTCTGTGCGATCCAATCAATTCACTTCCCTTCCCGCATTCACATCGACTGCCATCACGGAACTACGGACTGAAAACAATCGGTTTCACTTCGGGCATCTCGAGCCAAACGCCGGGAAAACGGGGTTCACCTATAGCCCCCAAGCTAACCTGCCCGGCGGCTCGGCTTCAACCTGTGAAGGCACGACACTCACCATACCCTTTACTACGCCGGGTACTGCCAACCAATACCAATGGTACAAAGATGGGACACTGGTGCCCGGAGCGACGACGAGTTCATTCGTAAAGACCATTGCCGGGCTGGCCGATGCCGGGAACTATGTGGTTCAGGTGACCAACACCCTGGTGCCGGGGCTTACCCTTCAATCGGATCCTTTTGTGGTTACCATACAAGGTGCCCCAACCGCTCCGACGGTAACCGGATCCTCAAGCTGCACACCGACTTCGCTCACGTTAAGCGCCTCAGGCGGTAGCCCTGGAGAATATCGCTGGTATGCAGCCGCGACCGGGGGAACTGACCTGGGCTCCGGAAACGACACCTTTACTACGCCCTCGCTGACGGTCACCACTACCTATCATGTAGCCATCAACAATGGTACCTGTGAAAGTGCGCGGACCCCTGTCACTGCCGTGATCGATGCCGTTGCCAAGCCCGTCATCCAAACTTCCAATTGCACGGCCACGGGCGCTACGCTCACAGGACCGGCCGGATTTGCGGTTTACGCTTGGTCAAACGGTGCCACCACACAGGTGCTCCCCGTGACGGCAGCCGGAACCTATTCGCTGGTAGTCACTTCCGCCGGAGGGTGCGTTAGCCCCGCTTCGGACCCCATCACTTTCACAGCTGCCTTCTGCAACCAGCCGCCCACCCTGCAGCCAACCACCGTTACCACCACGGTGCAGGGAACCGCCGTGGTGAATGTCAGTTCCATGGCCACAGACCTGGACAACAACCTTGACCCAAGCACACTCCAGGTTATTGTCCAGCCCGCGAGCGGTGCTACGGCTTCCATCAACGCCAATTTTGAACTGGTTGTAGACTATTCCGGTGTGGCTTTCGCCGGCACGGACCAATTGACCATTGAGCTCTGTGATGTTGCCGGCGCGTGCGTACAGGAGGTTATTACCATCGAAGTGGCCGGCGACATCACCATCTTTAACGCCTTGTCGCCCAACGGAGACGGCAAGAACGACTCATTCTACATTCAATACATTGATGCGTTGCCCGAAACCCAACAGAACAAGGTCACCATTTTCAATCGCTGGGGCAGTGTTGTGTACGAAACAATCAACTATGACAATGTAAACAACGTCTTCCGGGGAATCGGAACCAACGGTGGCGAGCTTCCTGCGGGCACGTACTATTACACGATCGAATTCCCCAATGGCGCACCAAAGCGGACAGGGTTTATTTCACTCCGAAAATGATCGCCATGAACCATTTTTCAATACCGACAGCAACGCAGGCGAAATCATTTGCGGTCAGCAAATTGACTCTGATACGCCTGGGGTTCATTCTTCACTTTTCACTTTTCATTATTCACTTTTCACTGGCGCAGCAAGATCCCATCTACGCTTCCTACATGATGAACCCGCTGGCCATCAACCCCGCCTATGCCGGCAGCAACAACATGCTCAACGGCTCACTGCAGTAC
>JAYRXB010000399.1:0-3491 GCA_041917735.1 Cyclobacteriaceae bacterium | reverse complement strand
TTACCACGTTATAGCTGGGTGAAATCCCTTTGTTATAGCGCTTGGTCAGGTTCTGGGAAGTATAGTCGAGACCCACTTTATAGGCCAAGCTGAACTTTTCATTAAAGTCGTAGGTCAACGTGGTCGAATTGAAAATACGGTCCGTTTCATCATGGTCGCGCATATACTTGCTGATCCAGCGCGGGTTCGGGATGTCGCTACCGCCACGATACCACATCATGGTCTGATCCAGCGGGGCTTCAAAAGGAAGGCCGAGCAGGTCAAGGCTCACCGGGGTATAGAGGAAGTTAGCATACAGCGAAGGAACACCGTTGAATGAAGCACCACCACCTGTTGCCGCGTTGAGCGGAGGGGTTTGCATCTTCGTGCTGGCATAGAGAATGGAGGTTCTCAGTGTCAGTTTGTCGGTTACCGCGGCCGTAAAGCCAGTCTGCACGTTCAAGCGCGTGAGGTCATTGCCAGGGGCATAACCTGCCTCGCTGGTCCAACCTACTGAAGCATTGAAGCTCAACTTGTCAGTACCACCAGACACGTTGAAGTTGGTGTTGGACACCAAGCCAGTGCGGAAGAAGTTCTTGTAGTTGGGATCTCCACCGCCGCCGGCCACATAAGGCTGACGTACGAAGAAGGTCTCCGGGAACTGGTTACGACGGTTGGCATCGGCCAGAAACTGGAACGGATGACCGGCAGAGTCAATTTCGTCAAAGTGAGCACCCCAGTTGCTGAAGAACACAGGGGAAACACCCGACAACTGCTGGAAACCGTTTCCATACTTGTTCTGGAATTCAGGCCAAGAAGCAATTTCAGTAGCAGACAGGGTCTGCTGGATGCTGAATTCAGTGGCTTTCTTCTTGCCGCTTCCCGACTTGGTAGTTACAAGAATAACGCCGTTACGTCCCTGGTCGCCATACAATACGGTAGCAGCGAGACCCTTCAGCACGTTGATGTTCTCAATGGTGTTGGGGTCGATGTCCAGGAATCGGCTAGTAGCCGTTGCAGCACCACCGGTTGTAAAGCCTGCAGACTGGTTGGTTGCGGAGTTAAAGGGAACGCCGTCAACTACCCAGAGGGGCTGTGTAGAACCGGTAATGGACGAGTAACCGCGGATGTTGATGCTGGATCCTGTACCCGTGGTTCCGCCGACAGGGTTGATCACCACGCCAGGGATCTTGCCCTGCAATACACGGCCAATGTCGTTGACCGGGCGGGCAGCAATCTGGCCCTCGTTAACGGAACCGATTGAATAACCAATGGCCTTCTTGTCCCGGACGATACCCTGGGCGGTGACGATAACTTCCGTCAACTGCTTGGTATCCGGCACCATGGCCATATCAATTACTGAGCGTTCACCAATCTCTGCCGATTCGGTTGTATAGCCGATAAAGGAGAAATCCAGTGTACCACCGGTTGCCGGCACACTCAGTTTGAAGTTACCGTCGGTGTCGGTAACCGTTCCGTTCGTAGTGCCTCGCAGCAATACGTTAACGCCTGGCAATGCCGACCCATCTTCCTGAG
The DNA here is from genome assembly GCA_041917735.1 of Cyclobacteriaceae bacterium. GTDB lineage: Bacteria > Bacteroidota > Bacteroidia > Cytophagales > Cyclobacteriaceae > ELB16-189. Next base: position 1,976 of record JAYRXB010000399.1, on the reverse strand, counting down.
CCGTCACCCTGCCTGAAACCACCCGTTCCTGCGCCCACACGAAGCTGGTCACAAAAACGAATGAGAAGCATAACAGTAAAAACTTCTTCATAGGTTTTAGTTTGGTTAAAATTGAACTAGGGGCTAAAAATAAACCCTAAAGTCAGAAAAGAAAATACCGAATTACCGAATTGTTAAAAAGTTTCTTCGGCTGCTGGCCCTTTTTCACGACCGATTAACCCCTAAAACGGCCATTCCATGAAAATAAATGCGGTTTTCCGTAAGTCGGGGGATTTTGTCGGATTCGTAAGAAATACCCCAATCGGGCAATAAAAAAGGCACCGAAAGGTGCCTTTTGCAATCGATGGAAATGAGTCCTTATGCCTCGGCTACAACGGACACAAACGACTTGTCTGCCCGGCCTTTCTTAAAAAGGACCGTCCCGTCAGTCAACGCATACAGGGTGTGGTCTTTGCCCATACCCACGTTGCGGCCGGGATGATGGCGGGTACCCCGCTGACGTACAATAATGTTGCCTGCGATTACCTTCTGGCCGCCAAATACCTTGATTCCAAGGCGTTTGCTCTCTGACTCGCGACCGTTCTTTACTTTACCTTCCCCTTTCTTATGTGCCATGGTCTTAGACTATAATTATCTGGTAAACTAACCTACTACTTGCTGCTAATGCTCTCCACCTGAATCTTGGTCAACTGCTGGCGATGGCCATTCTTCTTAGCATAGCCCTTCCGGCGCTTCTTCTTGAAGACAATCACCTTGTTGTCCTTCACCTGCTCAAGCACTTTGCAGGACACAGACGCCCCCTTGATGGTGGGCTGGCCGACCTGGACTTTGCCATTGGCATCAATCAACAGCACCCGGTCAAACTGAACATTGGCACCCACTTCGGCGTCAATTCGGGGAGCATACAGGTACTGGTCCTTCTCGACCTTGAATTGCTTTCCGGCAATATCCACTACAGCGTACATAAACCGTCGGTTTTTAAAAATGGACTGCAAAGATAGAAGACGGTGCCGGAAAAACCAATTCACAGGCAAAAATGGCCAAATTGAGGCTCCCGGTGCATTTTTGGCCTTATTTTGGTCCTGATCTCCGCACTATTGGCGTGGGTCACCCCTCCGGCGGTGTGCTGTCGAAGACGGCTATGTCTACCACGGCTGAGATGCAAATTTTTAACTCAAAAATTTCCTAAAAAATTTCTCCCCCGCGGCTCCCCGGACTTGGTTCATGGTAAGTGAATGAGAATGAATTGTTAAGGTACTGGCACATTAACCAACATGGAAAAATTGCCCAGGTTTCGCGGCGCAAGTGCCCTTTGATATCAAGGGGCCATTTCAAATATTTGTTGGTTCCCTCATTCTACTGGACGAAACTGAATCACTACCCGTGAGCAGGCCTTCGTCGCCGCACAGTTTGAGGTGGGATCAACCCTGAAGCGATTAACACACCGACAACATTCATACTGTTCAACCGAATCCATCTATGAACCGACCTTTATCTGACGAACCCATCCTGCGGGAGAACAAGGACCGCTTTGTACTCTTTCCCATTCAACATCACGATATCTGGAAATTCTATAAACAGGCAGAAGCCAGTTTCTGGACGGCCGAAGAAATTGACCTCAGCCATGATCTCCGCGACTGGGCCAACCTCAACGATGGCGAAAGGCACTTTGTGACCCATGTTTTGGCCTTTTTTGCGGCCAGCGACGGCATTGTCAACGAAAACCTGGCTGAGCACTTCATTGCTGAGGTGCAGTATACAGAAGCCAAGTTCTTCTATGGCTTCCAGATCGCCATCGAAAACATTCACTCGGAGACCTATTCCCTGTTGATTGACACGTATGTAAAGGATCCCAAGGAAAAGGATCTCCTGTTTCACGCCATTGATACCATGGATTGCGTGAAAAAGAAGGCCGACTGGGCCCTCCGCTGGATCAGCAATGGAAACTTCCAGGAACGCCTGGTGGCCTTCGCCGC
>JAYRXB010000398.1:0-4042 GCA_041917735.1 Cyclobacteriaceae bacterium | reverse complement strand
GCTTCTGGTCGCGCGTCATCTGCGGAATCAGGTAGTGGCTGTCGTTGATTTTTCGCGTGAGTTCCGGGAATTGGGCACAGTCTCCAATGAAGTCGGAACGCATCGTGATGGCCACGTAGATCGGCGAGTCTTCATAGTTCACCGCCTCCATGAGCATGTTGACAAACGCCAGGGTCTCGTTGACCGAGTTCGGGTCGGTGCTGTCGCGGAAGCGGAACAATTCCTCAAACTGGTCTACCAGGATGAGGTAGTTGATGTCTTCCGACCTCCGGGATTGCTGAATGGCTTCTACCAATCCGAGCGAACTGCTTCGAAGCAAGGTCGAGACGATGGTTCGCTTGATTTTCTTGTCTTCGGTGTCGGCCGCCTGGTATTCTTTGCTGGCCCCCAGGAGCGACTCGGCAAGGTTATCGATGGGATTCGCACCCGGCCGGGTCACAATCACCTCCCAGTTCGGGCTGGTGTCGGTGAGGAAGCCTCCATACAGGATCGGCAACACCCCGCAATAGATGAAGGATGATTTACCGGAACCGGAGGGTCCAATGACGCCGACGAACCGGCTCTTGGACATCTTGAGGAGCACCTCGTCGCTTTGGCCTTCACGGCCGAAGAACAGGTGGCTTTCCTCGATTTTGAAGGGACGCAACCCGGGGAAGGGGTTGGCGACGCCTGTTTGCTGTTGGGGTGACTGGGGTTTCTCGTCTACTTGCTGTGCCATAGACTTCAGGATTTAATGTCTTGTAAGAAGGTCTTGATAGAGTCGATCGATTTATTGCTATCGCCACTGATGATCGTGACGTCCTGGTTTTTATAGTTGTCCAGGGGGGCCTCACTCACAATCGCTTTGCCCTGGATCGGTTTATTGCGGCCAAAGCCCGGTGCCTTGAGCAGGTCGAGCACTTTCATGCGAACCCACTGGTCGTTGACTTTGCCTTTGTAAATAATTGCTCCGTCGAATTTGCGGAGGTTCTCAATGTGCTGCTTTCGGACTTCCATCAGGTCGCCTTCAAATGCCGGGAAGACAACGTTGAAGCCCGATTTCTGAATCACCTCGATGAGGGGGAGGACCTGCTGATGGTCGACTTTGTCGTGCACAAAGTAAATTGTCTTTCCAGAGGACGTTACTACCTCCGGGTGTGCATGCCGAGAGGCCACCAACTCTTCCCGCATAATGGTCTTGAAGTCCTCCAGCGGGTTTTGCATGATTTCCGCGCCTTCCTGGGCTTCAATATCCCGACGGACGTTTTCAATAAATGCCTTCTGCTTTTCACTGGCATTGCGCAGGTTGGGAGCAATCCAGATCAGCCGGGAAAATTCTTCCTTCCGCGAGCGTTTGATAACCGCGTGCTCGGCGGCCAGCTTGTTCTGGATATCCAACACACTGCGATCGGCACCCTCCGGAATTTCGCCGTAGGCGCTGCCAATGAGATGGACAGAGAGGCTGCACTCCTCCAGGTCGCGCCGGACAATCCGCTCCATGTCGTCCAGGCGGGGAGGGAGAAGCTGGTTGGGCAGGACCACGTAGCCATGCCGCTGCAATTCGCGCCGGATGATATTCCGCTGGATGGACAAGTCATGCCCTGTCTCTGCGAGGTAGATGGTCTTCCGCTTGTAGATGTTCTTTACTTCAGCTTTTGTCTGCCCCTTGAGGATAATCAGCGTTTCGTGGATATCGTATACCAGGTCCACCATCTTCATCCAGTATTGCTTTTCTGCATCCTGGCTGAAGAAGTCGGAGTACTCTTTCATTAAGCCCGTCTCGTTGTCGAGCTGGTACATGTCGTAATTCAGCAACTCGCGGAGGCGGGGCGGCTGCTCGGGGCCGGAGAGGGGTGATTTCAGCACCTTGAAGATGCGCTCCACTTTCGAACCGGCGGCTGCCTTGTGGAAAGCCTCCAGGGTATCCAGGCATCGGCCCGACTGAGCAAAGTCTTTCGTCAGAATCGTCGCCATCACCGCCACGTTGTTCAACCCGGCAGCCGTGAAGTCGTCGTGCTCACCCTTGAGGACAATGTTGATTTTCTCGCCCATCACCTGGATCAGCATCATCTCGATGAATTTCTTGAATTGGGTAACCCAACCCACTTCGTTCTTCTTGCCGAGCTCGTTGTCTTTGTCGGCGTAGGTGATCAATACATCAATTTCGTAAGCCATACGTGGTTATGCAGTTGGTGTGGTGTGTGTCGTGTGTGTCGCGTGTTTCTGATGTTGACGGCTGGTGACATTCCGAACCAGGCCTTGCACCAGTTCGTGGTGTTTCGCCATCACGAAATAGAAATCGGGCAAGTTGATACGGAATATGACCGATCGTTGGGCGGCCTCCACCTCGGTGATCTTGACGGGAGGGCCTTCCTGGAAGAGATCTCCGAAAACTTCTCCCTTGCCCATCGTTCCCACCTCCGTGGTTCCTTCGCGCAACCGAACCTGTCCCGTAGCGCAAATGAGGATGGGACGATTCTCATCCGGGTTGTTGAAGACGATCTTGTCTTGGGCGCGCAGGTCAATCGGAATGATCTTGTCGGCCAGGTCGCTAAGAATGGAGCCAGGTATGCCCGCAAAAGGAGGCAGGCTCTTGATGAACATAACCATCTCGATGCCCAGGAAGAAACCATCGTCCAGACCGTCAAGCAGTTGATTGTTCTCGATGGACGTATCCAGGAATTTCTTGTCGCGCAGGGGAAGCCTGTCCGCGATAATCCGGTACTGTGCCTTGTCCTTATTATATATAACCCATGCCGCTGTTTCCTGCAGCAACCGGTCGGGGTTGAACATCTGGCCGATCAGGCCGCGGCTAACGCGGAACTCGGGGATGTAGGCCGCTGCGTAAACCGCGCACATCTTTGTCCACCGGTTGTTCAGGTTAAAGTCGCGATTCAATATGTAATTGACCACCTGAACCGGGTTGTATGATTCGCGCGGGAAGTATACCTGCAGCTTCTCCATCTTGTCCTTGGGGGAGATGTCGTCGAAGATCGGCATGAGGCGCGGCTTCAGATCCTGATCAACGAAGAGGTCGAGCAGCTCCATAGCGTAGGCAATACCGTCGGCCGTTCCAGTTTCCACGTTCTCGCGCACCAGTTGCACCGACTGCGGGTCGTAGAGGATGGACATGAGCAGCGAAATCTGGTCATAGTTGTCCCGCAACTCTTCGCGGAGGGCTTGCTTGAGAAATTGGAAGTGCTGGTCTTCCGGCAATTCTTCCTGTGCGTTGAGGTTCCAGAGTGTCTTGCTGATTTCAGTGTCGAGCAAATCAATGACCTGGTTCCGCTCCCTGCCTTTGGCATTGTAGTTGGTGAAGCGCAACGAATAAAAGATTTGCTTCACGATACGCTTATCCGGGTAGTCGGATTTCTTCCAAAGCAACTGCCAGGCCGCCTCGCCGCCGATGTGTCCGATAATCTGAACAATCTTGAGCATTACCTGATCCGACTGACCGGACTTGTAAAAAGCGGAGTCAAGCACTTGCAGCGCCGAGGTGCCCGCTTCTTTCAGTGCCGCGGATGCCTGGTTGCTGTACAGGGGTGACGACAGCATGTCGATCAACACCGGCCAGGTCTCCGGTCGCTTTACCTTTCGGGCTGTAAGAATGGCTTCATTGCGCACGCGGGGATCCGCGTCGCGCAGGAGTTCAAGCAGGATGAAGATTGTTTTCTGGTTGGCCATCTGCCGCAGGAACTTGGCCGCAAGAATGCGGTCTGCCTGCTTGACCGACTTGCCCAACTTCATGAGCTTGTCGGGTGAGATCGAAAGCAAGTCACTGTCTTCGGCGGTGCCGGCAGCCTGCTTGGCGAGTCCGGAAATCTCGCTTCCTGCCTGCTCGTTCAATCCCAGTTCCTCAATCTTATCCTGTGCGAACTGCTTCACTTTCCGCAAGTCGCTGTTGGCAAGCTTCAGCAACGATGTTTCGAACAGGGCGGGCTCAAGCTTCTCCATGAGCTTGAGACCATAAATTACTTTCTCTTCCGCAGAGCTGTTGACTTCCTTCTCCAGCACGCTGTTCAGGGTAAACTCGCGCACCACGTGGCCGGCGACCTGCGCGCGG
>JAYRXB010000397.1:0-5220 GCA_041917735.1 Cyclobacteriaceae bacterium | reverse complement strand
CACAGCTCTATAACCTCATCGCCGCGAAAGCCGGAAAAGGACTCGTGGGAGGAGGAATCGAAGGTGTTTCCAACCTGGACAAAGCTGCCGAAGACCTCTGGGCAAACCGCGGACGTTCGCTCGTGGTGTCCCGTTCCAACAACCCGTCGGTTCAGACACTGATCAACGGGATTAACGACATGCTGGGCAACTATGGAGTGACCATCCTGCCCAGCATGCCGGTCAACTTCCGCAAAGGAAACGACGAGCAGATGGCTGCCTTTGTCGCGGATGCGGAAGCCGGTAAGATTGACGGAGTGTTCTTCTACAACTGCAACCCGGTCTATGACCACCCGATGGGAGAGAAGCTGGGTGCAGCGCTCAAGAACATGGCCCTCACGGTGTCCACCAACTACACGCCGGATGAGACGTCATCTTCCGTAACGTACAAAGCTCCCGACCATCACTACCTCGAGTCGTGGAACGATGCGGAGCCAAAGAAGAACCTGTACAGCCTGTCGCAGCCTGCCATCACGCCGATCTTCAAGTCGCGCCAGGCGCAGGAAAGCTTCCTGGTGTGGGCCGGCGAAACCAATGTCGACTACTTCAATTCTGTAAAGGAGAACTGGAGAAACTGGTTCTTCAATAAAGACAACCGCGGCATGGACTTCCAGTCGTGGTGGGACAAGTGCCTCTACGACGGCGTTTATGAGCTCCCTGGCGATTCAAGCATTCCTGCTTTCCGTGGAGATGTTGCCGCAGCCGCTTCAGCGTTGGCTTCACGCTACAAGGCTGACAACAAGGGTATGGAGCTCGTGGTATACGAGAGCTTCGGCGTGGGCAATGGCTCGCAGGCCAACAACCCGTTGTTGCAAGAACTTCCTGATCCGATTACGAAAGTGGTGTGGGATCACCCGATATCGATCTCTCAGCGCGATGCAACTGCCTTGGGCTTCACCAATGATGGCGAAAGCTTCACCCAGATTGGCGCACTCACCGTCGGTGGCAAAACAGTAAATGTGCCCGTACTGATTCAGCCGGGTCAAATGCCTGGAACCATCGGTATCTCCCTCGGCTACGGCCGCACGAAGGTGGGTAAGGTCGCTGAAAACCTCGGCATCAATGCTTATCCGTTCCTCGCCAGCAGCGAAGGTGCTGTAAGCCTGTCCACGTTTGAAGGCGTAACACTCGCCAAGACGGAAACAACCTTCCAGTTGGCACAAACCCAGACACACCAGACCTACATGGGCCGCGAAAGCGTGATCCAGGAGTCGGTGTTGAGCGAATTCCAGAAAGACCCGGCAGCAGGCCGCGACTTCCCGAAGATCACCAAGTGGGATGAAAAAGTTGATCCGTCAACCCTCAGCTTGTGGAAAGGCCATGACTACAAGAGCCACCACTGGGGTATGGCCATCGATCTCAACTCCTGCACGGGTTGCGGTGCCTGTATCGTTGCGTGTAACGTCGAAAACAACGTTGCCATCGTTGGTAAGGATGAAGTCATCCGTCGCCGCGAAATGCATTGGATGCGCATTGACCGTTACTACAGCAGCGAAGGCAAGCACGGCGACTACGCCGCGATGGAAAAGGCCTCGGAGAATCCGGAAGTCGTATTCCAGCCGATGCTCTGCCAGCATTGCAACAACGCTCCCTGCGAAACGGTATGCCCGGTGGCCGCCACAACGCACAGCACTGAAGGTCTCAACCAGATGACCTACAACCGTTGCATCGGAACCCGCTATTGCGCAAACAACTGTCCGTATAAAGTACGCCGCTTTAACTGGTTCAAGTACCACGACAACCAGCAGTTCTACCAGCAGAACCCGGCGATGAACACCGACCTGGGCCGTATGGTATTGAACCCGGAGGTAACGGTTCGTTCACGCGGTGTGATGGAGAAGTGTTCGTTCTGCGTACAGCGTATCCAGGCCGGCAAGCTCAGCGCCAAGCGCGAGAAGCGCCCGGTGAAAGATGGCGAAGTGGTTACAGCCTGCCAGTCAGCCTGTATGACCGGCGCCATCCTGTTTGGCGACATGAACGACCCGAACAGCGCGATCACCAAGTACCTGAAGATTACTCCCGACGAGAAGCGTCCTTACGGCATCGACAAGAAGATCGGCAACCCGCGCGCTTACCGCGTGCTGGAAGAAATCGGCGTGAAGCCGAACATCTTCTACCTCACGAAGATCCGCAACAAGGAAGCCAGCCGGGGAGAAGCCTGATAGTTAATTTGAAGAGAATAGAAATCGAGAACCTGACGTATGCAAGCATCATCTGTATTTAGAGAGCCCTTGGTAACCGGCGGCAAAACCGTCCACGATGTATCGCAAGACATCAGCTGCCAGGTGGAAAACAAACCCACGCGTCTGTGGTGGATGGCCTTCGGCATCTCGCTGGTCCTGCTCACCCTCGGCGGCTACGCCTGCTGGATGATGCTCTGGCACGGTATCGGGATGTGGGGTCTGAACAAGACCGTGGGTTGGGCCTGGGACATCACCAACTTCGTATGGTGGGTCGGTATCGGTCACGCCGGAACCCTGATCTCCGCGATCCTGCTGCTGTTCCGCCAGCGCTGGCGCATGAGCATCAACCGCGCGGCCGAGGCAATGACGATCTTCGCCGTGATCTGCGCCCTCAGCTTCCCCGGCTTCCACATGGGTCGCCTCTGGCTCGGATTCTACTGGGCACTTCCGCTCCCCAACGCATTCGGCTCACTCTGGGTGAATTTCAACTCGCCGCTCCTTTGGGACGTGTTCGCCATCTCGACGTACTTCTCGGTTTCCCTGCTGTTCTGGTACATGGGCCTCATCCCTGACTTCGCGGTTATCCGCGACCGTGCCGTACGCATGGGCCACATGACCCGCGCCCGCATCTACAACGCCCTCAGCTTCGGCTGGGATGGCGCTGCCAAAACCTGGATGCGCTACGAGTCCGTAGCCCTCATCCTCGCCGGCCTCTCCACACCGCTGGTGTTGTCGGTTCACACGATCGTATCCATGGACTTCGCTACGTCGGTCATCCCCGGCTGGCACACGACGATCTTCCCGCCGTACTTCGTTGCGGGTGCTATCTTCTCGGGCTTCGCCATGGTGCTTACGCTCCTCCTGGTAACCCGGAAGGTGTTTAAACTGGAAGACTACATCACGATCTATCACGTGGAACTGATGAACATCATCATCATCGTGACCGGATCCATCGTGGGCGTCGCCTACATTACCGAGTTGTTCATCGCCTGGTACGGCCAGGTGCCGGCTGAAAGCTACGCTTTCCTCAACCGGGTAAGCGGCCCTTACTGGTGGGCCTACTGGTCGATGATGACCTGTAACGTGATCTCACCCCAGCTCTTCTGGTTCAAGAAGATCCGGACCAACCTCGTGGCCACGTTCGTGCTCTCCATCATTGTGAACATCGGCATGTGGTTCGAGCGATTTGTAATCATTGTGACTTCACTGCACCGCGACTACCTGCCGTCGAGCTGGACCATGTTCCACCCGACCATCTACGACGTCGGTCAGTACACCTTTACCTTCGGTATCTTCTTCACGGCGTTCTTCCTCTTCGCGAAGTTCTTCCCCGTGATCAACATGGCCGAGGTGAAGAGCATTGTGAAAAGCACTTCGGAGAAAAAGAGTTCAACCGCACACTAACAGACCGCCATGGCATCGAAAGAAAACTACCTGGTAGGCATATTTGACGACGAAGACGTATTGCTCAGCGCCGTCGAGAACATCCGCGACAAGGGTGTAAAGATCAAGGAAGTGTATTCACCGTTCCCCGTACACGGGCTGGACGAAGCACTCGGCTACCGCCGCACGCGTTTGCCCATTGCGGCATTCCTGTTCGGCATGACCGGTACCATCACCGCCCTCTCCACCCAAATCTGGATGCTCGGCTTCGATTGGCCGATGATCATCGGGGGTAAGAACCACTTCTCCATCCCGCCATTCATTCCGGTCACATTCGAATTTACCGTGCTGCTGGCCGCCTTCGGGATGGCAGGCACTTTCCTCGTGGTCAGCGACATGAAGCCGTACAAGTGGCCCCGGATGTATGACAACCGCAGCACCGACGACAAGCACGTAATGGCGATCGACCTGGATGCCAACAAGATTTCCAAAGAGGAAATCCGGCAAATACTGAAGAGCAATGGTGCGTCGGAGGTAAACGAAAAAAGCTATTAGTCCATGACGAGTATGAACCTGAAGAATTTCCTTGTAGTCGCTTCCGCCGCTGTTCTGGCAGCCTGCGCGGGTGGCGATAACCCCGGCCGTGAATATGCTCCGAACATGTATCACTCCGTGGCCTATGAGCCGCTGAGCCAGATCACCGACGAGCAGGCGGGCGCCTGGGTAAACGCCCTGGACAACGGGAGGGGAGAGTATTTCAACTCCAACAAGTACAATGCGTTCCGCATGAACATGCGCGAACCGGCACCGCATACCGTGAAGCGCAATCCCCAGGGATGGTTGCCGTACCGCAGCAAGAATGTCCCCAAAGACAGCATCGACATCGTGGTCAAGGGAATGACAAGCCCGCTGGAGGAGAATCCGAAGTACGTGTTGGAAGGAAAAGCACTCTACGAAGTGTACTGCAAGCATTGCCACGGTGCCAAGGGAGCCGGCGATGGGAAGGTAGCCGACAAATATGCCGGCGTGGCCAACCTCAAAGGCGATTCTTACCTGGCGATGTCCGAACCCCACATCTTTCATGTGATCACGTACGGCGCAGGCCTCATGGGAGCCCACGGCTCGCAGGTCAGCCCCGAGGACCGCTGGAAAATTGCCCGTTACGTGAAGGATTTACAAAAGCAATAATCATCAGACGATAAACGATCGAGCGAAATGAACGCTACACACGAAGTTTCTGACGAACGATACATCTTCAAACCGGAGACGCGCACCAAGCTCTTTATCCTGCTCGGCGTGGGTATACTCCTGTTTGGCCTCGGAACCTGGATGGCCATGTCGGGAGGTCACGACGAACACGGCGGCGGCCACGCGGCGGCCTCGGTGACCAAGGAGATGGTCGCCAGCCTCGATGCACCGGCGACAGAGCCCGCAGCAGCCGAGGAGCACCATGGCAGCGCCCCCTGGTTGAAGCGCATCTACACCACGCTGTGGATGAACAACGTATTCTTTGCAGGACTGGGCCTCATCGGCCTGTTCTTCGTAGCCATCCAGTACGCCGCACAGGCTGGCTGGTCGGCAGGCGTCAAGCGCATCCCGCTCGCCATGGGCCACT
>JAYRXB010000396.1:0-4689 GCA_041917735.1 Cyclobacteriaceae bacterium | reverse complement strand
GTACCCCGACTCTCGCGATGGCTTTTTTGCCGACCGTTACAATACGGATGTTTTTGTAGACCACGCGCGGAGAAAAGGTCTGCTGGACGAGTTCTACCAAGCCCCCGAAGCCATGGAGTTGCTGCACGAGTGGATTTCCACTTCGACGGAGGTTTACTTTTACAAGCGCAATGGTGAGGCCACCGGGTACTTCAAGAATGACTTTGTCATCAGCGATAGTCTTTTATTGCACCTCATCCGGTTTTCAGACACCTCCCCATCCAGGGATCACTTTGACAAAAACCTGCCGTACCTGATGTTGGCTAATCGTAAGTTTCAAGAAGGCGACGTGGCGCAAGGTCTTTCGTACTACAAACTGCTGGACATGGAGAAAATCCGGGCCTCCGGAAATAAGTACGAGTACGTGAGCCAGACCTACTTTATCAACGCCATGATCGACTTGACCTCCCATTTGGCGGTAGCCGGACAAGCCCCCGCTGCCATGGAAATCATCAACCAGTACGAACCGTATCAGAAGGCCTTCTTCTACGCGTCGGCGGCCAATGGGCTGTACGACCTGTATCAGCCCATGGCATTTACTTTTCTTGATTCGGCCTTTTCAACCATGGAGCGAATAGACTATAACCAGTACAACGGACTGTTGTATGACGAGTTGGATGCGAGGCGCTTTACGGTGTATGTGATGGGCAAGATTGGGGGCGATCGGGTAAATCAACTGTCGAACAGTTACCTCAGAGAACTGATTGAGCGATCCCGCGTGCGGGGTATAACGGGCATGATCCTGGGAACGGCGACGGATGGAAACTACTACACCGCGCTCACTACCATGCCGTCTACCCTCACCGAGGAAGAAGAATTACAGTGCTACTATACCATTCTGGGTCAGGTCGCTCGCTCAAAAGACCGAGGCAAAGATTGGGCGGGCATGGATGAATCACTCTTGTGGCCTTTCAACTACGTTTTATCCCCGCAGTGATGAAAAAGAACATTGTTTTATACTACATCTTGATGCTGCTGTTGGTGATGGGGGCGTTCGCCGCCATGGCCCTGAACAGTTATGGAATTCTGCTGATGAGTTACGTAGCACTTGGCTTTGGATTTTTGTTCCTGTTGGAGCTGCTGAGGCTGCCCCGGGAAGGAGAGATGACGAACCTTTACAAGGCCAGCCTGGCGGTAGAGCTCGTTTCGCTGAGCGGGTTGTGCCTGCTTTATTTCCTAAGGGGCATTTCCATCGAGATGACCGGTAGTCTCCTGCTGAAGTTCATACTGTTCAGCTTGTTGTTTGTGGTCAATGCCTACCATTTGGTTCGCGCCTGGCATAACGCACAGGCCGCTCCGTTGAAGGTTAAGGGTAGCTTGGCGCTCTACTTCCTGGCGCTGCTGCTCTACCTGGCCTCCAATTATTTGCCAGCCGAATGGGGTCTCGCGGCCATCGTATTGGCCCTGGGTTGTCAGGTTGTTTTCCTGATTTTTGGTTGGTGGAAGGGCACGGTTATCCTGAATGGGGAAGAAACCAGCGCATGGAAAAAGGTCATTCAGTTTCGGAACAAGTCGGGGGTCCAGGTGATTTTCTATACCCTGGCTTCGCTGTACTTTGTACTCCACACCGCGCACCTATTGCCGCCACTCTACAATGGCTCTTTGCCCAACGGCTACAGCAAGGTGGTTGAGCAGTGGCAAAAGGACAAAACCAAAACCAACCCGGACGAGTTTGAGCAGGCCTACAAGAAGTTCCTGGAGGGCAAGTAGAGGGGTGAGAAACTGCCGGATGTAGAGTTCCGGGAACGGCCCATCGCCTCAGCGCATACTAGTTCAACACCTCATACACATGTACCGGTGCTTCCTTGTTCTTCAAGGGAAACGCTCCGATCGATCGGCATTGGAAGGACTGTTTCACCTTCTGGTAGCACTCTTCTGTAATTACGATCTGCGAGTCAGCCGCGATGGATTGTAACCGCTGTGCCGTATTCACGATGTCGCCGATAACGGTATAGTCCAACCGTTTGAGGGTAGCCGACCCGATGTTGCCCGAGATGACTTCACCACTGTTGATGCCAATGGCCACCTTGGGTGAAAAGCTTAACTCAGTCGGCAACGAATCGATCTTGCTGCGGATGCTTAACGCCGCGTCGATGGCGCGGTCGAGGTGGTATTCGCCCTTGAAGACGGCCATCACGCAGTCGCCCATAAACTTGTCTACGATGCCTTTCTGGGCGATGATCTCGTTGACAATCACGTCAAAATAGCGGTTGAGCAGCTGCACCACGGCATCCGGTTTTTCTTTCTCGCTGATGGAGGTAAAGCCGCAGATGTCAATGAAGGCTACGGATACGTCTGCCATTTCATTGGCCATCAGTGCCGCTTCAAACTCGCGCGTGCCCATGAAGTTGAGCACGTTCTGGTCGACGTACATTTTCAGGATGTTGTTCTCCTTGATGGCCTGCAGCGTCTCCTTGAGTTGGGCGACGTGCCGGATGGTTTTTTCCATGGTCACTTCGAGATCTTCGAAGTTGACCGGCTTGGTGACGAAGTCGAACGCACCGCGGTTCATGGCCGTGCGGATGTTGTCCATGTCGCCATAGGCGGAGACCATAACGGCCCGCGACAGGGGAGCCACCTCCTGGAGTTTTCCGAGCAGGGTAAGCCCGTCCATCTCGGGCATGTTGATGTCGCTGAGGATAATGGCGATGTCGGGATGCTCCTGGAGTTTCTTCAGGGCATCGGCGCCGTTGATGGCAAAGACGAACTCATACTTCTGCTCCCGGATCTTCTGCCGGAACTTCTGCCGGATCAGTACCTCCAGGTCTGTTTCGTCGTCGGCTACGAGGATCTTGGTCATGCGCCGGTCAGGTTTAGCTTTTCTTTCAGGGTATTGAAATCGACCGGCTTGGTGAGGAAGTCGTCGGCGCCGAGTTCTTTGGCCATGCGCAGGTTTTCAGCGTCACCGTAGGCGGTGATCATCATCACCACGGGCGGCGGCTTGAGGTATTTTTTCTTCACCTCTTCCAGGAGCTGAAAGCCATTCATGCCGGGCATGTTGATGTCGGAGAGGATGAGCACGGCCTCGTGCTCCATGGTGCGCATGCGTTCGAGGGCTTCTTCGCCGGAGAAGGCAAAGAAGAACTCGACTTTTTTGTCTCGTATCTCTTTCCGGAAGCGCTGTTCAAAAAGTGCCTGGATGTCTTGTTCGTCGTCTACAACGAGAATTTTCATGCGTGCTGGATGGGAATGGTGATGATGAATGAAGTGCCTTCGCCGGGACGGGTATCGACATCGATTTTTCCGCCGTGCACCTTGGTGACGATATCGTAGCTCATGCTGAGGCCCAGGCCTGTTCCCTGCCCGGAAGGCTTGGTGGTGAAGAAGGGCTGGAATATTTTGTCGAGGATGTGCGGCGGAATGCCGTTGCCGTTGTCCTGCACGGTAATCTTTAGGTTGTCACCGGCCTTGCGTGTAATGACGGTCACGGTCGGTTCATATCCATTGAGCTGTGATTTCTTCTTCTCCGTTACGGCGTAAAACCCGTTAGTGATCAGGTTCAGGATCACGCGACCCAGGTCCTGCGGAACGACATTTACCTTGCCGAGACTGGTATCGAGGTCGGTCTTCATGGCCGCGTTGAAACTCTTGTCTTTGGCGCGCAGTCCGTGATAGGCGAGGCGGAGGTACTCGTCGGCCAGGGCGTTGATGTCGGTGGGCTCCTTAATGCCGCTGCTGGCCCGGCTGTGCTGCAGCATTCCCTTGACGATGGAATCAGCTCGTTTGCCGTGGAAGAGGATTTTCTCTTCGTTGTCGATGATGCTGTTGGCGATCCCCTTGGCATCGTCGATCCGCCCTTGTTCCAACTCTTGTTTCATCTCCTGGAGGAGTTCTTTATTAATCTCCGAGAAGTTGTTGACGAAGTTGAGGGGGTTCTGGATTTCATGGGCGATGCCTGCGGTGAGTTCACCGAGGCTGGCCATCTTTTCCGACTGGATGAGTTGGGATTGGGTAGCCTTGAGGTCGTTGTAGGCTTTTTCGATTTCCTTGGCCTGGGCCAGTTCCCGGTCTTTCATGCGCTCCCGCTCACGTTTCACGGTTTGCTCTTTTTGAAACAGGTGTGTGCGCCAACCGACCAACCCGAACAGGATCGCATACAGTCCATAGACCCACCACGATTTCCACCAGGGGGGAAGTATGGTGAAACTGAAGGATGCGGGTGCACTCCACTGGCCGTTCATGCCCTTGCTGGATACCTTAAAGACATATTTTCCGGGAGGAAGATCCCGGTAGTTTTCGCTTTGGGTGTTGGATGAAATCGGGCTCCAGTTTTTGTCGATGCCTTCCAGCACGTAACGATACTTCACCTGGTCGGGGTTGCTCAGCGTGAGGCCCGCGAAGGAAAAGCTGAGGTAATTCTGGTTGTGCGGTAGGCGAAGGTTTACAGGGAGAAGGTAATTGGACTCCACGCTGTCCCATGTAACTTCTCCAGTTTCTGTGAAGCGTTCGGCCAGTGCCTTGTTGCGGTCCTTGTAGAAGGCGCCCTCTACGGGTTCCCACAGGGTGTCCACTTTGGTCAGTACTTTTTCAGTCTTTTCCCGTTGCCTGAAATTCCGTTGCTTGTCAAGGATGCTGATGCCCGTGATGAATGGGGTAGGGGTTGCCGGGTCGGGAAGGGGATCATTCATGATCATCAGCACCTGGATTTCG
>JAYRXB010000395.1:0-4170 GCA_041917735.1 Cyclobacteriaceae bacterium | reverse complement strand
GAAGAATGATGTCCACAGTATGATTATTTGGATGTAAATGCTTTCTGTACGTGTTCGTAGGCTTCGCCGAGTTCACGGTGAAACGTATTCCAACGCTTTCCGAGGGTTGTCCCGGAGCGGTGGAACTTGACGTCCAGGTCGTGCCGGATGTCGAGGAACGTGTCTTTGATCTTTAGTGCGCCCAGTTGGATGCGGAGTTTGAGGATCGCCAGCTTTACATTGTAGCGGTGAATCCGGTCCGTCAGACCTGCAAGCGAAAGGTCGTCGAGGGAAAGGGTACCCAGGTACTTGATCACGTCTTCCGTCGCCTTCCGAACCCGGTTGAGCTGTTCGAGGATGTCGGCTTCGGTGACGTTGGGAGCATGGACCTGTTCTTCCAGTAGCGCCAACTTGGCTTTCAGCACTTCCGCGATATCCCTAGCCAGTCCTTTGTTATCATCGATCATGACCTTCATCTGCCGGATGGCTTCTCGAAGTTCCTGCTTCAGTTGCTCATAGCGCTCGTGCACGTTCACCTGGTCCTTGCTCAATTCCTTCCGGAATTGGCTGAGTTCGGTCTGTGCAGCTTCCAGCATGTCCGCTACCTGCGGAGGGCTGTCGGGAATCATTAAGTTGTTCATATTCCGGTGATTAGCCATAAGAAATTTCTTCAATTCACCGGCCATGTGCCATGACCGCCGTCATGTACAAAAGGCGACCGGAGGCATGCGTGTACGACCCTGATTGCCTAATATTGGGCATGTCACTCAGCAAGGAAATCGCGCGCTACGAGCGCGTGGCGGTAAAATTGGAGCCCAAACCTTCGCAGCGGCGGGCGGCCCGCAACGAAGTGGTCAAGTATACCGAAGCGTTTCTCGATTCACTCGCCGAAGGCAAGGCATACCAGTCCATCAGCGACATGGGCATCGGGCTGCTGTCAGATCCCATCGGCGAGAAGCCGACGTCCATCGGGAAGGCCTTACGAGTGCTTAAGCACAGTGTCGATTTTCCGGCGCTCAACCCGGCTTCTGGTGGTCACCTGGGCTACATCCCGGGTGGCGGTCTGTATTTCGCCTCCCTGGGCGACTACATGGCCGACATCACCAACCGGTACGCTGGCGTCTACTATGCCGGACCGGGGGCAGTACGAATGGAGAACCTGCTCCTCCGTTGGGTGGCCAAGGTGGTGGGTTACCCGGCTTCCAGTGCCGGCAACCTTACGTCGGGCGGGAGTATCGCCAACCTCATCGCCATCTGCACGGCCCGGGACGCCCGGAAGGTTCGGGCAGCCACGGTCGAACGCTCAGTCATCTACCTGACCAGCCAGGCGCACCACAGCCTCGAGAAAGCCATTCGCATTGCTGGCCTCGGCGAGTGTCCCATCCGGCATGTGCCAATGGATAACCAGTACCGGATGGACCCTTCGGCATTAGAGAAGTTGATTGAAAAAGATGTTGCTAATGGCCTGATTCCATTTCTGTTAATCGGCTCGGCCGGAACTACAGATACAGGGGCCATTGACCCGATGCCACAGTTGGCAGCTGTTGCCAGGCGTCATCGCATGTGGTTCCATGTGGATGCTGCCTACGGCGGATTTTTTGTGCTGACAGCGGAAGGAAAGCGGAAGCTCAAGGGCATGGAGAAAAGCGATTCGTTGGTGATCGACCCGCACAAGGGGCTGTTCCTGCCGTATGGTATTGGCGTGGTCTTGGTGAAAGACAGGAAGCAGATGAACGCCACGCATTACTACCAGGCCAACTACATGCAGGATGCCCTCAGTGCCACCGAGGAAGCCTCGCCGGCGGATCTTTCGCCGGAGCTTACCAAGCATTTCAGGGGACTGCGCATGTGGTTGCCCTTGAAGTTGCACGGCCTGGAACCCTTCCGCGCCTGCTTGCAAGAGAAGCTGCTGCTGGCCCGGTATTTCTACCAGGAAGTAAGCAAGTTAGGCTTTGAAACCGGACCATCACCGCAGCTATCGGTGGTGACCTACCGGTTTGTTCCGCCGCACGGGGATGCAGACGAGTTTAATCGGAAACTCTTGAAAGCCGTGCAGGATGATGGCCGGGTCTTCATATCCAGCACGCTGCTCGGGGGTAAGTTTACGCTTCGCTTTGCGTGCCTGAGTTTCCGAACGCATAAATCTACCGTGGATATTCTATTGAAGGTGCTAAAGAAGCACGTCGCGCAGTTGATGAAGAGACGGCTGTGGTTGTCTGAACGTTGATTTAGTAATTTGAGGCGCTAGCCAAACAAAGCCATGGGTACACCACTATTGCTTAGCATTTTTTCGATTGGACTCGCCGGCGTTTCCTTTACCCTGGATGATTCGGGTAGTCAAGGGGCAAGGTGTTTTTACAACAAGAAACTGGAAATGATACTGGTTATTGACGCGGGTGGTGAATTTCTATTTGTGAACAATGAGGTCTTGATGGGCACAGAATACTTGCTGGCAGAAAGGGGATACGTCTCAAAGGGGGGTGGCAAGGAAATGACGCTAATGATTCATGCGACAGCAAACTTCGAAGCTGACTCCATTGATTTTGGTATAGTGGAAAGTCTTGGTAGTCCACTGCCAGTCCTCGGAGATTTGGCAACAAAAGGTATTCAGATAGAATCAAAGGGAGCCTTTCTGAAGGAATGCTCATGCCATAAAAAAGTATTTAGAGTTGTGGAGAATCTCAGGGGGTTCTACCCCTCGAATAAGTAGCAAAA
This sequence comes from Cyclobacteriaceae bacterium, assembly GCA_041917735.1. Taxonomy (GTDB): domain Bacteria; phylum Bacteroidota; class Bacteroidia; order Cytophagales; family Cyclobacteriaceae; genus ELB16-189. The sequence goes on along the minus strand of JAYRXB010000395.1, from coordinate 1,476 downwards.
TTATGGTAGGAGATACAGACTGGTGCACAGGCATGCGCTGTGGGGCACGAGGGTTCGGACCAGCGTGGGATAGGCAGCAGGCTTTTGCAAAGTATCTGACGATATTCCCGCAGCTTTTGGACTTGCACTAGAGAAAGCGCCCCAATTGCGAAGCGATGAGATTTGAAAAGAAGCACGGTGTATTGAAGTTTGGCGATCTTGAGTTGTACGGCGGGATTGCTTTCCAGGATGTATTGTCAAAGGCTGAATACCTCGGATTCGACATTATGGAAAAATCCGAAAATGACAATTGGTCACGATTTGTTTTGCGATGCAATGAGGAGCTATTTTGTGTTTCGTTAGTATTCGCGGATCTTCAGTTGAAAATCATGATCATTTACTCCAAGGACGGGGTAAGGCAAGAAACCAGTCCTCAGGATGTTTTCAGTCTTGCCGATAGTTTTGGGATTCAGACTGGCGAGTATTCATGGGGATTGGCTGCCGTAGGCGTTGATCGTAAGGCGGGAGGTTACAATATTTATCTTGAGTACGATAGCTAGCAAACTTGGTTAATGGATGGGAAGATTTCACTTGACCTCTTCCATTGGGATATCCCAGTTGGTCCTGACTTGCGTTAGTCGTTGGTCGGGAGATTCCCGCCCGACAGCCTAAGGGTGTGTGTTGATTCAATCAGGGATTGTCAGGCGGGCGGGCCTCCCGACCCATTCGAAGCCGTGCACGTGAAGCGGAGCGGGACTTGCAGTCCAAACGGCATTGAGCGTCTGATTAGGTTGGGGAAGCCAAGTTTGAAAGTGGCTGTCCGTGGCGGCCAACGTGATTTAATCCGGAAAAGCTATATTAATGGTTGAGAAGACTGTGAAATGGACTACCGGGTAAATGAGTGCAATTCGGTTGAGGGCGAACGAGTGGAATGGACTGCAAGTCCGCCCCCAAAGACAGCCCCTGCTTCGAAGGGGTCCGGACGAAAGTCCGGACCAACGTGGAGTCGGGCAGGAAAGTCCGGACCAACGTGGATAATCGCCATGCTGATATTCCTGGTGGTCAACGTTAGCGTAGGCCAACCTACTATCGCCACGGCGTTGCTTGACCCAATAGACCAAACTAAGTTCCAGAAAATGGGACGGAAGATCCTATTGAGAACATTGCGAGATGACCCACCATACTCATCCAACGCTCGGCGGATTGTTAAAGGGATTGACGTTGTCGCCATACCTTCCTTTATTGTATCCTCTGGTGCTTCTTCTTACGATGGCCTTAGCCCCATATGGCAGTACTTGGTTCCCAATAAGGAGCATCCTCTGGAGTATGTACTTGCCCTGAAGGATAGCACCTATTTTGGTGGAACGAATTGCCTTTCTGCGGTGAACTTTGGTGGAAATGAGGAGTGGTACTTTGATGATACAGGTAAAGATGGCTCGACGTTTGGTGCTTCTATGGCCAGATCATGGGAGAAGGTCATTCAGCATAGGCCTGATT
>JAYRXB010000394.1:0-5988 GCA_041917735.1 Cyclobacteriaceae bacterium | reverse complement strand
ATCCATCCCGATGGCGGCGGGTTCGTTGGGAAGTCCCGGCATGCGGAGAATATCTCCCGTGATCGGAATAATGAATCCGGCGCCGGCGGCTACCTCAATCTCCCGCACCGTAATGATGAAATCCTTCGGGCGGCCCAGCTTGCGCGGATCGTCGGAGAATGAACTCTGTGTCTTGGCCATACAGATCGGCACACCGCCGAGGCCCAGGCGATCGATCTTCTTGAGGTTGAGGCGGGCCTTCGGCAGAAACTCCACGCCTTTGGCGCCGTAGATCTTTACGCAGATCTGCTCAATCTTCTCTTCCACCGGGGATTTCCAGTCGTAGACCGGCCAGAACTTGCCCTTGAATTTTTCCGCTTCGTAGGCAATCTTCTCGGCGAGGTCGGTCATGCCGGCACCGCCCTTCTCCCATCCCTCGGAGAGCGCAATGGTCACACCCATTTCCGTACACCGTTTCATCACCCAGTTGATCTCCTCGTCGGTGTCGGAAATAAACTTGTTGAGGGAAATCACCGCGGGCAACCCGAAGATCTTGGTATTCTCTATGTGCTTCTCGAGGTTGGCGAAACCTTTCTCCAACGCAGCCATATTTGGCTTCCGCAGGTCCTCCTTCTTCACGCCGCCGTGAAACTTCATGGCGCGGATGGTGGCCACGAGCACGATGGCGTGGGGCGAGTAATCGCCATAGCCGCAGACGATATCGATGAACTTCTCGGCACCCAGGTCCGAACCAAAGCCCGCTTCGGTCACCACGTAATCCGATAACGTCATCCCCATGCGCGTAGCGAGGATGGAGTTGGCACCCTGGGCAATGTTGCCAAAAGGTCCGCCATGAATGATGGCCGGGTTGCCTTCGAGCGTCTGCACCAGGTTGGGCTTGATGGCATCTTTCAGCAAGAGTGCCATCGCACCCTGTGCATTGAGGTCACGGGCAAACACCGCCTTGCCGTCGTAGGTGTCGCCGACGTAGATGTTGCCAATGCGCCGCTTGAGATCTTCCAGGTCGGTGGCCAGGCAGAGTATAGCCATGATTTCCGAGGCCGCCGTGATGTTGAACCCCGTCTCCCGGATCATCCCGCCCGTCTTCCCGCCGAGGCCCGTGATCATGTTGCGAAGGGCACGGTCGTTCATGTCCATCACCCGCTTCCACTCCACCGTGCGCGGGTCGATGTGCAGGCCTTCCTGTCCTTTTTGAATGTCGTTGTCGACGAGGGCAGCCAGCAGGTTGTTTGATTTTTCAACCGCTGCAAAATCGCCGGTGAAGTGCAGGTTGATGTCTTCCATGGGCACGACTTGCGAATACCCGCCACCCGCCGCGCCGCCCTTCATTCCGAACACGGGACCCAGCGAGGGTTCCCGAAGGACGACCGTAGTCTTCTTCCCGATCTTGTTGAGCCCCTCGCACAACCCGATGGACGTGGTGGTCTTCCCCTCCCCGGCCGGGGTGGGCGTCATGGCGGTGACCAAAATAAGTTTGGCATTCTTCGCCCGCTCCGTGTCGATCAGGTGCAACGGGAGTTTGGCCTTGTACTTGCCGTAATGCTCCAATGCGTCGGTAGGAATGCCGAGCCGCGAAGCGATGTCGTTGACGTGCTTCATGCGCACCGCCTGGGCGATCTCAAGGTCAGATTTTACGTGCATGGTGGGGTCGTTTGACTTTGCTGGCTATGAAACAAAACCGCGCAACGGTGCGTACCGGTGAATTAATTGTCGCTCTCTTCTTCGTCCTCTTCTTCCTGTTCCTCCTCCGGATCAGGAGAATTCAGAATCTGATCCTGGTAACGGTCGGCCCAGTCGGCTATCTGTTTGCGCTGCTCATCGGTGAGCTTGGCGTCCCAGTGCACAACCAGGTAGATGGGCATCGGCATGTGCCCTTCCAACACCTCATCTTTAATGTTCTCGAGGTTCTTGATCTTCTTTCGTTTCGCGAGGTCCGTCCAGTCCGAGAGATTCATCTCTTCGCGGCCTTCCCGTACATCCTGGGCCACCAGCCACGAAACCGGCGCAACACGGGAATACCAGGGATAGCGGGTCTCTACCGAATGGCAATCGTAACAGGACGTTTGCAGAATAGACGCGATGGCCTCGGGCACTTCGTTGCTGCCAATCAGGTCTGTTGACGGTCGTGGCTCCTGCGGCGGCAGATCGGCACCAAAGAACTGGAGCACGACCAGGCCGGCCACGACCGCAAACAGGGTATATCGCAAATAGGTACGTATCACGTTACTTCAGCAGCTTGCCGGCCGACTTGTCCGCCCACTTCCGGAGTGACTTCGCCTCTTTTTCGGTCAACTTTTTGTCCGGATACCGCTCCAGGAATTTGGCCGGAGGCATTTCGTTCTTTTCAATAACCTCCACGACTTCATCCAGGGCTGAAGCCGCAGCTTTCTTGTCCATGGTAGACAGGTTGGCCCAAATCAGTTTTTCCTTTGCCTTCTCATTTTTGGAGTCGGCGCTGTGACATCCCAGGCATTTCGCATCAATGATGGGTTTCACTTTGGCATCGATGGTAAACCCGTTGTCGGCTTGGGGTGCCGGATCTTCTTCCTGGCCCTGGAACCAAACCAGGAGACTGAGCAGGATAGCGAACGATGACTTTAGCAGAAGCATGGTGAATGAAGATTTGGTTAGGTGATGGTTGGTTGGTGGGCTAAAATAGCAAAGTTTGAGGATTGGACCCAGCCCTTCATGTTGTCAATGGTCAAGGTTGAACCACCAATGGTCAAAAAGTCGTCATGGGTCGAACAACCACGCTAACACACCAGCGCTTTCGGGGGCCCCCGATGACATTCACGACACCTGAGCAGGCAATTGTATCCGCAAAACGCGACTTTTGTAATCTACCGATCAGCCCTATGACCATACCGCCGATGAAACAGGTTGTCTGCTCCTTCGCCTGGGTCTGCCTTTGCGCAAGCGCCCTGGCACAACAAACCGACTCCGTCAACATCAAGATCATTAGCACCGACATTGACCGCTTTTGGAAAGCCTATGATGCCAGTCTCCCGGGATACAACGCCGACGTTTTCCAGCGTGAGTACATCGACAAAGGCTCACCGGGAGTAAAGGGCTTCTTGCGCAACCGCATCGAGAACGGGAGTCATTTGGCGCAGACCATTGCACGCTATCCACGTTACTACGCCTCTATCCGGGAAAGCACGGGAAAGATTGCAGGCATGGAAGGGAAAATCCGGCAAAGTCTTGCCAGGCTGAAGGAGTATTACCCGAAGGCCAAATTTCCCCCGGTCTACTTCGTGATCGGTGCGCTGAGTTCCGGTGGCACCACCTCCAACGCTGGTCTGATCATCGGCGCAGAGATGTATGGCAAGACCGAATCCACTCCCATGGAAGAACTGAATCCCTGGCTAAAGTCCGTGATCAAGTCCGTGGATGAGGTCCCACACATCGCCGCCCACGAACTTATTCACATTCAGCAAACTTACGATGGCGGGACGTTGCTCCAGGCCTGCCTGAAAGAAGGCGCGGCCGACTTTCTGGCAGAACTGATTTCCGGGAAGCACATCAACCAACATGTGCATGACTTTGCCAATCCGCAGGAAAAGCAACTCTGGGAGGAATTCCGCGCGCGCATGGACAAGAAAGACTATGACGGCTGGCTGTACAGCACCAGCCCGGGAAGACCGCAGGACCTGGGTTATTGGATGGGCTACAAAATCACCAAGGCCTATTTCGACCGGATGACCGACAAGAAGCAAGCGGTTGACGACATCCTCCACATCCGCAATGCCCATCGGTTCCTGGATGCGAGCGGTTACGCCGATCAATTCAAGTGACGAGGCCCGCGGGGAATCATTGGCGGTTGCCTGGCTAATTCATTAACTTAAGGGCATGCCGACCAGCCACCGTCACCAGCAGCTGCAACGACTTCGCCTGAGGCGCATCGACATCCTGCAAAATATCCGGGATGCCATGATGATCCTGATGGGCGTGATGGCTGCTTCTTTCGGCCTAAAGGGATTCCTGCTGCCCAACCAGTTCTTGGACGGTGGCGTCATGGGCATATCCCTCTTGGCCAACGTGGTCTGGGGTATTCAACTTCCGCTGCTGGTCATTCTGTTCAACCTTCCTTTTGTAGTGATTGCCTACACTCAGGTGGCCAAGAAATTTGCCATCAAGACCCTCATTGCCATTGCGCTTCTCGCAGGTGTTCTAGCCGTTGTCGAATTTCCCATCATCACCGATGATAAACTGCTTATCTCCGTATTTGGCGGCTTTTTCCTGGGCGGCGGCATTGGGTTATCAATCCGAGGAGGAAGCGTGATTGACGGTACGGAGGTTCTGGCGATCTACACCAGTAAGAAAACCACCCTGACCGTAGGCGATGTTATTCTCATACTCAACATCATCATTTTTTCCGTTGCCGCCTATCTCATCAATATAGAAACGGCTTTATATGCCATTCTCACTTATCTCGTCGCCTCCAAAACGGTCGACTTTGTCGTGCACGGCATTGAAGAGTACACGAGTGTCATTATCGTTTCGGACAAGCATGAAGAAATCAAGGAAGCAATTATCACCAAATTGGGGCGTGGGGTAACGGTACTTAAGGGCAAAAGCGGCTACGGAAAGAAGGGGCACCGGGTGACCGAGGTGGATGTCATCTTTTCGGTGGTGACACGGCTGGAGTTGCAGCGGCTGAAAATAGAAATCACCAAGATCGACCCCGACGCGTTTGTCGTTGAAAACAGCGTCAACGACATCAAAGGCGGCATGATCAAGAAGCGCCCGTTCCGCGAAGATTGAACGCGGAAACCGGCCTGGCTGTGCTGCAGTGCATTCTGATGAACGGTATACTATAGTTTCCCGGATACTCTATTTTTGTTCATACCCTTAACCTATGCGAAAGCTTATCTTCATCCTTGCCCTTGTTGGCTCATTTTCCGTGCTGGCACAGTCCTCAGAACCCCTGGACACGGCCATGGTTTCCAAAATCAAAAAGGAAGGACTAACCCGATCAAAGCTCATGGCCAACCTGAGCATGCTCACCGATGTGTATGGCCCGCGGCTGACCAATTCACCCAACCACAAGAAGGCGGCCGAGTACGCCAAGGCGACGCTCGAGTCCTATGGTGTACAAAATGTCCAGATTGATTATTGGGGCGAGGAGTTTGGCCGTGGCTGGGAGCTGAAGAAATTCACGCTGCAGAGCACCGAACCCGTCTATGCACCCCTCATAGCGCATCCCAAAGCATGGACGCCCGGCATCAAGGGAACCGTGGCCACAGAAGCCGTTTACCTCGATGTTACCACCGAGGCCGACCTCAGCAAGTACAAAGGCAAACTCAAAGACAAGATCATCCTCTTCAGCGCCCCGGTTGCGGTGAAGCCCGGGTTCACAGCCGATGCCCGGCGTTTCAACGATTCGACCCTGCTGCAGATGGCGAATGCCGGCATGCCGGTGGAAGGAGACCAGGGAGGATTTGGGGGCGGTAACCGCGATGCACAACAGCTTGCGTTTGCCAAATGGGAATTCTGCATGAAGGAAGGAGCCCTTGCCGTACTCGAACCCAGTCCCTCCATCCGACTGGAAGATGGGACCTTGCTCGTCGGTGCGGCGACAATCCCCTACCCACCCGACGTACCCTTTGCAAAACGCGTGCGCGCACAAAGTGCGTTGGCCCCAAAGATCTTACCGCAGGTCATCGTCGCAGATGAGCATTACATCCGGCTTATCCGCCAGATCCAAGCCGGGCAGACCGTGCGCCTGGAGATGGCGCTGGAAACCGAGTTCACACCCGCCAGCCAGGGATTCAACGTCATTGGTGAAATCCCGGGTACCGATCTCAAGGATGAAGTGGTGATGATTGGCGCCCACCTGGACTCCTGGCATGCTGGAACCGGCGCGACCGACAATGGCGCGGGTTCTGCCGTAATGATGGAGGCCATGCGCATTCTCAAGTCGGTGGGTGCTCAGCCCCAACGGACCATCCGTATCGCCTTGTGGGGCGGCGAAGAGCAGGGCTTGCT
>JAYRXB010000393.1:0-1662 GCA_041917735.1 Cyclobacteriaceae bacterium | reverse complement strand
TCAAACTTCGTGTACTTCGCCAATTACACCATCACCGGGCAAACCATAGACCACAACCGACTGACAGCAACAGAACCCAACAATTGGGGAACAACGCTAACGCGCGACTATGACTTTAAAGGGGACACATTGATACTAACCGCTCGTGAAACCATCGGGGGAAAGAAATTGAGACTTCGGTGGATTAAACTTTAAAGGTTGGCAATCAGGCACCAGGCCTAACGCGGCCAGGCGTCATGCCTGAAGTTCACTCTACAAAAAAAATATTTAACTTCGTCTGAACGCAATGACCTGTAACCGCACGGACCTCATGCGCTTGTTTCAGTTCCGATAGTCCGGATTGTTATCTGGATGGAGACCGGTGACGGTTAACAAGCTCTTTTACCATCTGGCAAGTCGGCAATGGCATCGTTGATCACTAAGTTGAGAGTTGGATTATGACGAACCCTATCCTAAAGCTTTTCCTGAGGTTAGCAATTGCAGTGAGTTTTCTCTCGGCTGTGGCAGACCGATTTGGGCTTTGGGGACAGGAACGCTCCGTGTGGGGAAATTGGAACAGCTTTCTTGACTATACGCGTTTGATCAATCCTTGGTTTCCGGACGCGCTTATTGAGACAGTAGGATCCCTAGCAACAGGATTAGAGGTGGTTTTTGCGGCATGCCTGCTGGTTGGCTACCGGACTGAGACTGTTGCCAAGTTGAGTGGATTCCTGTTACTGACTTTTGGGCTTTCGATGAGCCTTTCAACGGGCATTAAAGGAGCCCTTGACTATTCTGTGTTCACCGCCTCGGCAGCAGCGTTTTCTTTAGGGACAATGAACAACAAGTACTTCGAGATCGATACGATACTTGCGCGCAAATAGTCATTCCAGGAATTTGCATACAAGAACCGGAGAGGTTATTCGAGTGGGAGTCCTTACTGCCTTCGGCCCATTGACGTATCGCCAGGTTTGAATATCAAGTAGGAAGATAATGAACTTCGGAAGCTTCCTCGCCGACTACGGTGAAATACTGGTGTTGGCAGGAATTGGTCCAACGACTATCACTTTTACACTGCATAAGATTGTCTTTCAAGGGGAGTACATTAAAAATTCAGGTTTTCGTCCCTCCCATCCTTCCAAAAATAATCTTAGCTTGGATTCACACACCTGTCTTCAATAGAATGATGATCAAGAACCCATTGACCAGCCACAAGTGCGTTTCCGTTTGTTTGGCCTTCAGCCTATCGCTGCTCGCCCCCTCTTGCAACCAGACCAGCAAACCATCCCTCTCGCCGGAAGCCTGGGGCCCGGGTGAATTGGACAAGTACCTGAAAATGGACGCTCGCCCCTTTCCCGACAACCCTCCGGCCTATGGCGAAAAGGGCGCGATAACCACGACGTTCCATACCGCCGCCTCGCGCGCCGGCCTCGAAGCCCTCCAGCAGGGAGGCACGTCCGTGGATGCCGCGCTGACGGCCGCCATGACACAGGTCACACTCAATGCCGGCGCTGTCATCAGCTTCTTCGGCATCCTCAATCTGGTGCACTACGATGCAGCCACCGGGCAAATCGTGAGCCTCGATGCCACCTGGAATACGCTGAAAAACGAAACCGATCCGATGACCATACCCGGTGGACCCGTTTCCGGCGGAGAAGGCATGTACGCCTCGCGCGAAGTGAG
>JAYRXB010000392.1:0-3868 GCA_041917735.1 Cyclobacteriaceae bacterium | reverse complement strand
GTGCCACAAAGAAGAGGAAGTCCCCTTCTTCACCATCAAGCCTCCCTTGCACCGGCAGTCCCCGGTGCGCGGACGGTAAGGACACACGTGGGCTGTTCAACCCATGTCAAGAAAGACTCAGCTAAAATCCAGACCGACAAATGAAAATTGGAATTATTGGTGACTTCAATGCTGGTTTCAGGCCTCACGCAGCAACCAATGAGGCTATAGAGGCTTTAAAGCCTTTGCTTGATTTTGAGCTGAAGTACGATTGGATTCCTACAGACATGATCGACAGTAGGTTTGACGAGATAGTTAAATCGTACAAAGCTTTTTGGATTGCGCCCGGGAGTCCATATAAAGATATGGGTGGAGCACTCCGAATAATTGAATATGGACGACTCAACAACATACCGACGTTGGGTACATGCGGTGGGTTTCAACACATGGTCATCGAATTCGCCAGAAATGTTCTGGAAATACGAGATGCTGAGCATGCCGAATATGATCCATACGCATCAAAACTGGTAGTCAATCCCCTAACTTGTGATTTAAAGGGAAAGACACTCGAGATTGAGATAATCTCTACCCATTCAAAAACATTTAAAGCGTTTGGAACAACTAAAATCTATGAAAAATACTATTGCAATTTTGGACTGAATCCAGACTATCAAGATGCAATAAACGACAAGGGTTTTGAAATTGTGGGGAGCGACATAAATAAAGAGGCAAGAATACTGGAGTTGGTAAATCATAAATTTTTCATCGCCACCCTGTTCGTTCCGCAAGACAATTGCACAAAGGACAAGCCGCACAAACTGATATTGGAATTTCTAAGGTTAGCAGGCCAGTAAGGCCGACTCCTGATCGTCTCTTCAAAAAAACTGGTTATCTTGGATGGCCATGGAAGACACCTCCCTGACAATCCTGCATCGCATTCTTAACATCTTTTCGCCGGTATCCGAGGTCAATGCGGAGATCATTTACAAAGCCGGTGAAGTGGAAGAGGTGAGGAAGAATGAAATGGTGTTCCAGGAGAAACGCTTCAACGGGTACGAATACTTTCAACTCTCCGGCATCACGCACCGCTTTAACCTCGACGAAGGGACCCAACCCTTGACAACCAGTATCTTCCAGGGCGAGACTGTCATTACTCCCCATTTTGCCCGAACGCGCAACGGGCACAGCATCTTTTCGCTGCAAGCCCTCACCGACAGCACTTTCCTCAAGGTTCCGGCCGGCACCTTCCGCGAACTAAGTGACACGCACCAGCAGATTCTCTTTTTCGGAAGGGCGGTGGTAGAACGTGAATTTATCCGAAATCTGAATTTTGAAGTCCTATTCCGATCCTATACGGCCAAAGACCGACTGCTTTACTTCCGTGAAAACTACCCGCAGCTGGAGAACATCATCCCCCATACGGTGATCGCCTCGTTCCTGGGCATTACGCCTGTGTCATTCAGCCGGTTGCGCAACGAGCTGGCCAAGCGGTAACCTACGGTTCCATTTCTTAACATTTGATAAGACGCTTCTTATCAATTGATAATCCCACCGGCTAGCAGGCCGCGTTTCTTTGCATACGAAACAACGGAAAAAATCTTCGCAGCGACCTATGCCCAGGGCCCGGGCATCGCAGCGAGTGGTTCCGGTTTCACGGTTAATCAAATCAAGAAAAAAACAAACCCCGTATGCAAAGGCACATCACCATCCTCATCTTACTGGCGTTGCTCGCGGCCCCTTTAGCCAGGGCCCAGGCTCCCGCCGACAAAAAACTCAACCTGTATGTAGTCGCCGGCATGCGCCTGTTGTCCGACAAATCATTTGGTTACAGCGAGTCCGTCAGCCCCGCCGCAGCCCCTACCCTTGGTGCCGGCGCTACCTGGCAGCGAAACCGGATTTTACTGAGTGGCGAATTCAATTTCACGGACGCCAAGAAGGACACCGATGAATTCGGTACCATCCTCACCGGCGTCTCTGCCAATGTTCTTGTGGGTTACGCGTTCATACTCAGCCGAAACACCGCGCTCCAACTGCAATCCGGCTTTGGGTACAGCTTGTACCACCTGGCGGTTGCCGACAACGGATACCAGGGTTCGGCCAACCTCAACACCACCGTCTATCACAACGTTGTGTATTCTGTCCCGGTGTCCGCCCTGGTACAGCGCAAATTCAGCAATGGCACCTTTGCCGGAATTCGTGCTGGTTATAACATCCCCCTACAGCCCAGCGAATGGCGCTATATTGAAGGATCGACGACGGAGGTTTCAGTCGCCGGTACCGACGGGGTATTCATCCAGGTTCTCTTTGGTGGCATATTTTCCCTTGCAAACCGATGAGCACACGAAGAGCCATTCTCCTACCGGTCCTGGTGGCGACGCTGGGGCTGACCACATCCTCCAACACGCGATCTATGAAAACACTCAATGATTTTCTCAAAGACCAGGTTGAAAAAAACCACACGCCCTCGGTGCAATATGCGTTCTTCGATGTGGACACCACATTGCACGCGTTTCGGTACGGTCAAGCGAACGTTGGCAAAGGCAAACCGGTTGATGCGGCAAGTCAATATCATGTGTTCTCCGTAACCAAGACCTTCACGGCACTCGCCGTGCTGCAATTGGTGGAGGCGGGCAAGGTGGAACTTGACAAGCCGGCTTCCGACTACATTCCCGATTTCCCGTACCCGCAGGAAATTACCGTACGTCAACTCCTTCAACACACGTCGGGCATTCCCAATCCCATCCCCCTCACGTGGATACATACCGAAGCTGAGCAGGAGGGTTTCAACGAGCGCGAACGGTTTCAGGCGCTGTTCCACAAACATGCCACGCTCGACCATACGCCCGGCACTGCGTTTTTGTACAGCAATCTCGGCTATGTCTTGCTGGGGCAGCTCATCGAACAGGTTTCCGGGATGACCTTTGATGCGTACGTGACGGAGCACATCGTGCGAGCCTGCGGCGCCAGTGACCAGCGGCTCAGCTTCCGCATCGACCCCGCGCACCAGGCGGTCGGCTACCACCGTTACTGGTCGTTCAGCCGGTTGCTTCTCTGGGCTATGATTGATACGAAGAAATTCATGGGCGACCGCGAGGGTGCCTGGAAACCCTTCCGTTCCTTCTACAACGACGGCACGGCATATGGTGGAATGTTCGGCACGATGGATGGCCTCATCCGCTATGCCCAGGCATTACTCACGGCTGACTCGCCGCTGCTTAAAGAATCCATGAAGACTGTGCTCTTTACGGAAGGCGTGGCCGGAAACAAACCCACCGGGATGTCCATGTCGTGGTTCACCGGTAAGCTCAAGGGTAATCGCTATGTGGCGCATGCCGGCGGAGGTGGTGGCTACTACGTGGAGTTGAGGATCTATCCTGACCTTGGCGTGGGTAGCGTTATCTTCTACAACCGATCGGGAATGAAAGACGAGCGGATGCTGAACAAGACCGACAGTTACTTCCTCACCTACCGCGATGAATCTGAAAACATCCTGGCAAGGCACTAGAGCCAAGACTGTGTCCCGGGTAAGAACCGGGACACAGTAATTTGATCAGTGAGGTTCGTTGTCCCGTTGCGACAAATCAGAAGACACTCCAAGATCAAGTAGTCTTGATCCGCTTCAAAACTCCCTTTCGTTTGACAATGTTTTTATAATCCCACTGGATCTCCCTGGATTTCTTCAGCCACCGTTTGAGGTCGCGCAGTTTAACCTGGTCTGCTGCTGTGTATCGCGCACCGGCCGTTTTAAAATTGCCCTCCTTGGCGAGTCCCGGCTCATCAAAACTCCAGCCGCTCCAAAACAGCAGCCGAATGCAATCCTTGAGTTTATGGTAGCCCACGATTGGGTTGCCTTCCAGGAACCACACCGGTGACCGGTGCCAGATCTTGC
>JAYRXB010000391.1:0-5106 GCA_041917735.1 Cyclobacteriaceae bacterium | reverse complement strand
CGAGAGGGCTTTCGCATCATACCGGCGCAAGGAGGGAGGTTTACTGAAATCGCTGCGAGTTACGACGAGTCGCCGAACGGACCCTGGTGGAGCGCTGATGGAAATAGCCTGTACTTCACCGAAGCCTATCACACCAGTTCACATGTATACAGTGTCGCGGTAGCAGGCGGTAAACCCGTCAAGTTGAGCAACCACACCAAAGGCCTCATTGGCGCCGCAGCTATCAACACCAAGGGTGACATGGCCTTCATCTTCCAGGACACAGAAACGCCAGCGGAAGTCTATGGCGCACAGGTTGGTTCGATGCAACCCCGGAAAGTCTCGAACGTCCATGGTGATTACATGGTTAATCAACCCGTGTCAAAGTCGGAGATAATTAGCTGGAAATCAAAGGATAAAAAGTATACAATTGAAGGGATTGTTACGTATCCGAATGGTTATCAAAAGGGTAAGAAAGTCCCGTTGATCTTGAACATCCACGGTGGTCCTGCAGGGGTTTTTACCGAGACCTACACCGGGCAATCCAGCCCATACCCGATACAGGCATTCGCGGCCAACGGCTATGCGGTGCTGCGTGCCAACCCCCGGGGGAGCAGCGGCTACGGTACCGAATTCAGGCAGGCCAACCACCGTGACTGGGGCTTCAATGACTATGACGACCTGATGGCCGGGGTGGACAAACTCATTGCCGATGGTGTGGTGCATGCCGACAGCCTGGTGGTTACGGGTTGGAGCTATGGCGGGTACATGACGAGCATGATTGTGACCAAGACGAACCGCTTCAAGGCTGCGATGGCTGGCGCTCCGGTTACCAACCTCATGAGTTTCAACGGCACGGCAGATATTCCCGATTTCCTCCCGAGCTATTTCGAGAAAGAGTTCTGGGATGACCCGGCGGTGTATTCAAAGCACAGCGCCATGTTCAACATCAAGAACGCCGTTACGCCTACGCTGGTGATTCATGGCCTCAACGACGAGCGCGTTCCGCCGGAGCAGGGTTACCAGCTCCACCGCGCGTTGCAGCGCCGAGGTGTTCCTACGCAGATGGTCGTTTACCCCCGGCAGCCGCATGGATTCCAGGAGCCGAAGTTTATTCAGAACGTCGGCGACCGGACGATGACGTGGTTTGATCAATACCTGAGAAAACGGACAAGCCCGCCGAAGGGAACGAAGCTGGATGTAAAGAAGTAGGGCTTTGGTTCAATGGCCGTTGTGATAGCACAGGCCTAGCACCAACGAGCAAGCGGAGAGAACCGCAAAATGTAAAATGTAAAATGAAGAATGTAAAGGGCTAGTGAGGCTATTGGCTTTTGGCCTTTAGCTTTTAGCATTTAGCTTTTCGCTTTTGGTGGCTTCTAGCTTTTCGTCTCTGTTTTCAGTCCGGCGCGGAGCATGACCGTGGCGGTATAGACGATCACCAGGATCACCAGCCAGCGCAGCGTATCCAGCGGGAGGGACTTCACAACAAACGCAGCGATCAGCACGGCTACCAGCCCGGTGATGCTGATGATGAATGATGCGCGACGATTGTAAGCGCCTTCCTTAATGAATCGGATGGACGCCAGGGGCATCAGCACGGCGCACGAACCCATCATGATGGGAAAGGCGACGGCGGGTGACATGCCCAAGGCAAAGACCAGGGCCATACAAGGTGCGTACAGGCCGATGCCGGCCGTCATCAGTGCGCCAAGAATAAAATTCACACCAATGCCGATGGCGAGTTTGTACCCTTCCAAACCAATCGCTTCGCCGCCACCCTGGATCCAATTCAGCTTGGAGGCGAGCATGAAGCCGCTGGTGATGAGCAGCGCAACACCCATGGTGAGCCTGATTTTTCGCTCGGACAGCTTGGCCACCACGCCGGCGCCAAGTACGGCGCCAAGCCCCGAGGCCAACAGCATCGTCACCAGTGTGATGGGCTCCACCGTCACAATCTGGATGAAGATGAGGCCTTGCGCCATGGTCGGAATGGAGTTGGCGACATTGAGCGTACCGGGAATCAGCCGGTCTTCGGTCTGCTTGGTGAACTTGAAGAGCGCCGTCTCAATGGCGAAGGACCCGATCCCCAGGGTGTCGAAGAAATTGCCGATGAAACCAATGGTACCGGTTTTCCACCAGGAGTTGGGTTCCAGGTTGTTGCGGTGCCGCAAGTAATCCCTGAACAGAAGAATGGCTACCCAGATGCCGAGAACCGTAAGGCCTATCCAAATTGCTGATACCATCGATTGTGTTTTTAGTCTGTCTAACGGCTTTTAAATTGTTACATTAGCATGGATAATCAAAATCGTCTTTGATGAACAACTACCCCAGCATCTTCAACGACGTCATCGGCCCCGTGATGCGCGGACCCTCCAGCTCGCATTGTGCTGCCTCCCTGCGCATTGGGCGGCTGTGTCGCGACCTGATGGACGGTGAAATCCGGGAGGCCTACATCGAATATGATCCAAACGGCTCACTGGCCACCACCCACAAGGGACAAGGCTCCGACATGGGCCTCTTTTCCGGTTTCCTGGGGTGGGAGGCCTTCGACGAACGGCTTCCGGACTACCTGCAGGCCATCGACGCAGCCGGTATCCGTGTCAACATCGAAACCCACCCGATCGGGGCAACGCACCCGAATACCTACCAGATAACCCTTCATAACGGACGTGAATCTCACCAGGTCATTGCCCTCTCTACCGGCGGCGGCATGATCCAGGTGATCACCATCGACGGTGCCGCCGTGAACATGGCCGGTGACTATTACGAAACACTGGTCTATGTAGCATCTCCGGAACGGGTGTTGCCGCTTGTGCAAAGCAGTGTAAAGGCCGACGAGATCGCCGTCCGGAAGGGAGACAAGATGTTCATCGAAATCAAGTCCAACCGCTTCCCCGACGAAGCATTCCTGGACGAACTGCGGACGCACGATGATGTGATCGCGGTCAAGAAACTCCACCCGGTGTTGCCCGTGCTCGCCAGGAAGGACATGACAGTGCCATTCATCACAGCTGAGGAGATGCTCCGGTACAACGAAGGCAAAAACCTGGCCCTCTGGGAACTTGCTGTTCACTACGAAGCCCAGCGCGGTAGCATCAGCCCCGACGAAGTTTTCGAAAAGATGCGCGCCATCGTCGTGATCATGGAGAACGCGATCGAACTGGGGTTGAAAGGAACCACCTACAAGGACCGCATCCTCGGCCCGCAGTCGGTAAACTTTAAGACACGACTCGATGCCGGCGCGCTGGTGGAAGGCGATGTGCTGAACCACGCGGTGATGTTCACTTCCGCCATGATGGAAGTGAAGAGCTCCATGGGCGTGATCGTGGCTGCACCAACGGCCGGGTCCTGCGGGGCATTGCCCGGCGCGGTCATTGGAACGGCACGCGCCCTAAAGATTCCGCAGGATGAGGTGGTGAAGGCGATGTTGGCGGCGGGTATCATCGGCGTCTTCATTGCGGCCCATGCCACGTTCGCTGCGGAAGTTGGCGGATGCATGGCGGAATGCGGCTCCGGCTCTGGCATGGCCGCTGCGGGAATTGTAACGCTGAAGAAAGGAACGCTCGACCAATCGTTGGCCGCGGCATCGATGACGCTGCAAGCTTCGCTGGGTATGATCTGTGACATGATCGCCGACCGGGTGGAAGCACCTTGCCTCAACCGCAATGTCATGGCTGCCAGCACAGCTATCTCCATCGCCAACATGGCCCTTTCCGACTACGACCACGTTATCCCGCTCGATGAAGTCATTGAAACGATGAAGAAAGTCGGCGACGCCATCCCCAACACCCTTCGGTGCACCGGCCTTGGTGGCCTGGCGATCACGAAGACGGCCAAGCGGATCGAGGCCATGCTCGCCAACCAGGAAGGGGAGAAGCTGCAGCAGGAGGGGAAGAAATTTTTCAAAGTATGTTAGCGATAGCTTTGCGCCTTCGCGCCTTTGCGGTGATTACCCGTCGGTGGCTGGCTGCTCACGAGTTGAACAATTAAATCATGCGAAGACAATTGCTTTTCATCTCCTGGCTGCTCGCCGGGGCGGTTCACGTATTCGCCCAGCAGCCGGAGTCGCCACTCGTCAAGTCATTTGCTCAACATCAGAAGCACAAGCAGGAAACACCATTCGGTTTTGAGTGGATCCAATTAGGCCCAACCAGCAACAGCGCGCTGGTGGAAACCTTCCAGGTGGACGTTCAGCACCCCGGTACCGTATACCTGGGATTTGGATCAGGCAACCTGTGGAAGACCACCAACAACGGGCTCACCTGGAAGCCCATCTTCGAGAACCAGCCTTCGTACGGCATCGGCGACGTGGCGCTCGCCCCATCCAACACCAACATCATCTACCTCGGCACCGGGGAGACACTCAAGAAACCGCGCAACTTTACCATGCCGGGCACCGGGATGTATCGCTCCGACGATGGGGGAGAGACCTGGCGCCACCTCGGCTTGTCGGATACCTGGCATATCGCCAAAGTGACGGTGCACCCCACTAACCCGGACATCGTGTACGTGGCGGCAGTCGGTCATTTGTGGACCACCAACGCCAACCGCGGTGTCTACCGTTCCGTCAACGGTGGCAAAACGTGGGAGCATGTACTGTTTGTAAACGAACGCACCGGCGCTAACGACATCGTGGTGGCGCCCTCGAACCCGGACATTGTCTACGCCTCCCTGTGGGAAAGCTACCCGGGTGTGAGCGGCGTCAACAGCGGCATTTACAAGAGTAACGACGGGGGCAAGACCTGGGCTAAGTCCGACACGGGGTTGCCGGAGGATAACGGCAAGGGAAGAATTGGGCTTGCGGTCTCGTACCAGGATCCCAACAAGGTGTATGCCTTGCTCGACCATCGTGAAAAGCCGAAAGCCTCCGATGGATCGACGCCAGGAGCCGCAGAAGTATACCAGAGCCTGGATGGTGGAAAAACCTGGAAACGAACGCATACCGACGAACTGATGATCAACTCCGTAATCGGGTGGTACTTTGCCGATATCGTCGTGGACCCGCGCAACGACAATGAAATCTTTGCACTGGGAGTCCGGATGGCGCACAGCACGGACGGTGGAAATACGTTCAGTCTTGTTGGTGGAGATGTGTATCACCTCTTTCCCAATCCCGCAGAGCCCTTG
>JAYRXB010000390.1:0-7773 GCA_041917735.1 Cyclobacteriaceae bacterium | reverse complement strand
GTTCAAGGGCGAATACCCGGTGAAGGCACAGGGCATGGGTGGCCGCGAGGTGCGAAAAGGAAAAGAATTCGGAGAGATCTTTGACCACCACTATGTGGAGTTTCAGTACGCAGACGGCAGTATCATGAATAGCCAGTGCCGCCACATCAAGGGTACACTCAGCAAAGTGGATGAATTGATTGTTGGGACAAAGGGATCCATACATTGCGACGCCGGACGGATCACCGATCGAAAGGGGAATGTTCTCCACCAGTTTGACACGAAGAAGGAAAACAATCCGTACCAGTCCGAACACGACGAGCTCTTCGACGCTGTTGCAAAAGGAGAATACAAGTTTGCCGACGCGGAAAACGGCGCACGCAGTACGATGACGGCGATCCTCGGAAGAATGGCCACCTATTCCGGGCAGGTTGTGGAATTCGACAAGGCCCTGAATTCCGGCATTTCGCTACAGCCTGCACAATACCACTGGGATGCCGACATGCCGTCGAAACCCGATGCCAACGGGCTGTATGCCTGCGCAGTTCCGGGCGTAACCAAATTCATGATCTGAGATGGGCACACGTGACAAGCGGGTGGATGCGTACATCAAGAAATCAGCGGATTTCGCCAAACCCATCCTCTTGCATCTGCGTGACCTTGTCCACCAGGCTTGCCCCGGGGCCACCGAAACCATCAAGTGGGGGTTCCCGCATTTCGAGCATCACGGAATTCTCTGCAGCATGGCGTCCTTCAAGAAGCATTGCGCGTTTGGATTCTGGAAAGCGAAGTTGATGACCGACTACCTCACCGCATTGCAGCCCGTCGGCGCAACTGCCATGGGAAACCTGGGGAAGCTCACCTCCCTGAAGGACCTTCCCTCCGACGCGAAACTGCGGAAGTATATCAAGGAGGCTGCCCGGATCAATGAAAGCGGTGCCCATGTTGGACGTAGCCAACCTCCGGCAGACAAAAGGCTAACTGTTCCAGCCTTCTTCAAAAGGGCGCTGAACAAGCACCCCAAGGCTAAAGCAACCTTCGATGCTTTCTCATTCTCCAATCGAAGAGACTACATTGAGTGGGTAACCGAAGCCAAGACAGAGGCCACCCGCACGCGGCGAATGGCCACTTCACTTGAATGGCTCGCGGCCGGCAAGGGACGCAATTGGAAATACGAGCGGTAAGAAATTCTCCGTTTTCTTTGCTTATTTGCGCGGCCTAAGTGAACAGTCGTGAACTTCCTGCGAAGAATTGCCAGCAAACTTTACATCGCGTGGGTACTTTTCGTATTCACCTTCTTCATGATCCTGTACTTGCCAGGCATCCTTATTCCATTTTTCCTGGGAGATCGTTTTGGAGATATCAGTTATTGGTTCCTTAAACTCTGGGCACGAACGTTCAGTGTACTCAACCGTATACCCTACCGCATTCACGGTCGCGAAAATATTCGCAAAGGGCAAGCCTACATCTACCTCAGCAACCACACCTCTTACCTTGATATTCCCGGCATGTGCCTCACGGTGCCCCGGCAAATACGGCCACTCGCCAAGAAAGAACTCCTGAAAATACCGGTACTCGGCTGGATCATCCGGAATGCCTCCGTCATTGTCGACCGGTCGAATAATGAAAGCCGAAGGAAAAGCATGGAGCACCTGAAGGAAGTACTGCGGCGTGGCATCTCCATTCTCATCTTCCCCGAAGGGACGCAAAACCGAACCCCGGAACCGCTGCAGCCCTTCTACGATGGCGCCTTCCGCATTGCCATTGAAACCCAGCAGCCGATTCTCCCGATGGTCATCCTGAATGCCGGGAAGCTGATGCCTCCACGAAGGGTGTTCATCCAGCCCGGAACCATCACCATTCGCATCAACCCGGAGATCCCGACCAGCGGCATGACCTTCGCTGATATCCCGGCGTTGAAAGAAAAGGTGCGATCTGAGATGTTGAAGATGATGAACGCATGAACGGGAATGGGCTAAAGCCCGGCATCATTCCTCTTCCACTTATCCACGATCTGAAGACTGTGGCCAGTTGTGACGCTTACATGGGGATATACACCACCTTCTTGGTAGCAAAAAATTCCTCTGAAAAATAATCGGTGAGGTCGTAGTACCGGTACGGTCGCCGGAGCGCGTTCATCTCTTCATCCAGGTCGCCACCCTTGAGGTACAGGATGCCGTTGTCCAGCGGGTGCCTGGAATCGCGTTTTACCTTCGTGTGGACCCAACCGTAAAACTCCTTCATCTGTGTGACTGCGCGGCTAACCACAAAATCATACTTGTGCTTCAACTGTTCGGCGCGCGCCTGCTCGGCTTCGACATTCTTCAAGCCAATTGACTGGCTGACTTCCTTTACCACCGTGATTTTCTTTCCAATGGAGTCAACCAGGTGAAACCGGGTTTTGGGGAAAAGTATCGCCAGGGGAATGCCCGGAAAACCCCCTCCGGTCCCTACATCCAACACCTCGGCATCGGGCAGAAAGGAATTTACCTTGGCAATACCGAGGGAATGGAGAACATGATTTACATAGAGGTTATCGATGTCCTTCCGGCTGATGACGTTGATTTTTTCGTTCCACTCCCGGTAGAGCGAGTCAAGGGCCTCAAATTGCTGACGTTGCTCATCGGTAAGGCCGGGAAAATAGTTGAATACGACCGATGCATTCATGGGTAACAGAAGCGATACCGCAAGCTAAGGGGCGAAAGCGGAGCGACCAAACGGCCTCTTCGATTTCAGGAATAACAAGTATCTTCCCCATTCGTATACAGAACCAGAAGTGCATGAAACGCAGAACCTTCATCCAGTCCCTTTCCACCTCGGCGGTTAGCCTGGGCCTTCCAGTGACCAGCCTGGGACAACCCAACACGGCCCGAAAGATCTTCGTTTGGGGAGGCGGCACCGACAAGGCAATCCTGGGGCACCTCATCAAACTCACCGGCAAAGAAAACCCAAACGTGTGTTTTGTACCCACCGCCACTGGCGACAGCCTGGTGAGCATCACCAATTGGTATACACTGGTCGAAGGCCTTCCGCTCCGACCCCATGTGATGCGGGTGTTTATCAACTCCTACACAACCAAGGAATCCTTTGAGGAGATCCTGCTGAAAATGGATGCCGTAATCGTCGGCGGTGGCAATACCCTCAACATGATGGCGATCTGGAAAGCGCAGGGCATTGACACCGCATTGCGAAAAGCCTATGAATCGGGTATACTCATGAGCGGGGCTAGCGCAGGATCGCTCTGCTGGTTTCAGAGTGGAACAACCGATTCGCGACCCAAAGAACTCAGCAAAGTAGATTGCCTGGGTTGGTTGCCGTATTCACACTGTCCGCACTACAACGTGGAGGAGTTCCGCAGGCCCCTGTACCAAAAACTCATTCAGCAAAAGGAACTTGCTCCAGGGTATGCCTGCGACAACCAATCCGGGCTCTATTTTGAGAACGAAGTGTTCGTATCCAGCGTTTCTTCGAATGCGAAAAGCAAATCGTATTTCGTTGAAATTTCAGGCGGCAGCGTCATGGAACGTGAACTGAAATCAGAATACATTGGCCAATGACCCGGTGCGCATTCACCATACTGGTTATTATTCTCCTGCTAAGCCAAGGTTCGGCAACAGCCCAGGTTAGCGGGACGCTGACTTCACCAAAAGGAGAACCTGTGGCGGGTGCGGAAATTTTTGTGAATCGCTCCACGTTCCGCACCGTGACCGATGAGTTTGGGGGCTTCACCCTGGCCGCAGTTCCCGCCGGGCTTCATGAGATCGTTGCCTGGAAAAAAGGGTTTGTGCTGTATCGTGCACCCATGCGCATACTGGCGGGTCGGGCGTACTCCCTGAACCTCCAATTTACAAGCACCGAGCGAAAGCCTCGCGGGAAGAGCACACCAGAATCCGAGTACGCGTTCACCCAGACACTGCTCGGTTCGCGGGGGTTGCTCCTACTGAATTCGGAAAGCACGGTTAACGTCGAGCAGTCGGGAGACCAGTTCCGCGTTCTCTCCGGACCCATCATTGTCGAGTACCCGAATGCAGGATATCGCATAACAGCCTACTTCAATCCGCATGTCTTTCAGCGCATCAGCGACGCCGCGGTATGCTTCCAGGAGTATCAAGGTTCCAATGTCAACCAAAACATGGCCATTGAGCGGACCCGCCAGGAAATCTACCAGGGATCGGTACGCCATTGGCTTACGTCAATTATCTCCGGACAAACCCAGGAGGAAGGCTTCACGCACCTGGCGAAAGCCGGAACCTCCGAGCCTCCTCCTTCAGCCGTCGCATCGCCAACGGCTGGCTACTACCGAATCCGACTGGACTCCTCGCTGGTAGTTCGCTACAAGGACAGCACCTCCGTGATTTCCCCCGTCAGCGCGGTTGACGCGAATACAAACGGCATTCTGATAAACGTCAAAAGCCTCGACGTTTCAGGATTTATGGATAAGTCGGGGCTGGACAACGAACTGCCGCTGGACTACCGGCCCATCAAGGACATCGAAGCAACCTATGCCGAGGCGCTTCGCTATTTCTACGAAAAAATCTACGTCCACACCGACAAGCCCTACTACTATCCGGGCGAGCCGTTGTGGATGAAGGCGTATGTAAACTACTACAATTACGGGTGGCGCGATTCGTTGAGCAATGTACTACACGTGGAGTTGATCAACGCCAGGAAAGAGATCATGGTGGAGAAGACCCTGCGCATTGAAAAGGGATTCAGCCATGGCGATTTCATTGTCCCCGACTCGATTCCTCCCGATACCTATTACCTCAGGGCCTATACGAACTTGCAGCGGAACTTTGGTGACTCGGTGATCTTCACCAAGCCCTTACGGGTGCTGGAGTTGACCGACCGCATTGATCCCTCTTTTCAGCCTGCCCCTGCACCAACGTCCGGCCTTACGGTCGCAACAACGAAACAATCGCACCGGGTTCGGGATTTGATCACCCTCGAACTCACGTTGGATGAGAGCCTCAAACGCTCCGGCGCGAACGTTTCCGTGTCGGTCACCGACGCCTCCCAGGTTATTGCCATTCCGCAGAACGAGACCATCTTCAACAAGTTTCCAATCGACGTGGCGGAAATACCCCGCATCTCAGAACTAAAACTGCGAATTGAACAAGGCGTGAGTTTCTTCGGGCAATTCCTCAACAACGAGGGGGAGCCGGAGAAAGCCCGGTTGAGTTTCATTCAATGGAAGACCGGGGATGTGCTCAATGTGGAAACGGCTGAGGACGGGATGTTTTGGCAAACCGGCCTCTATTTCGCAGATAGCGCTTTGTTCTCCTACAAGTCAGACAAGGCCAAGGGAAGAACCTATGGGTCGGTAAATATTCTTCCCCGTGTGGTGCCGGCCGTAATTGCTCCCGCAACACCCTCACTCCCGATTGTCAAGGCAGGCTCCGTTCAACGCATCTTCTCGGAGTATGAGGTCCCCAAAGACAGCAAGTTGCTGGAAGAGATTGAGGTGGTAGGCAAGCGTGCCGATGAATCTGAATTTGAACGAGCCAAACGAAGACCCCACGGCAGGGCCGACTATGTCATCACATCGAAGAACCTGCGGGTAAGCTCCGGCAATCTCTTGTTGGCACTCGTCGGTAAAGTACCGGGATTGGCAGTCAACCCTACGCTTGGCACCGTTTACTTTAGCCGTGCACTCGGTGGCTCCTTCGTTCAGGGCGCAAGTCCCATGGTCACATTGAACGATTCCCCGATGGCGGGTGAAGCGGGCGCCATTTTGCAGAGCATCGATATCAACACGATAGAATCCATCGAATTCACCAAACGGCTTTCGGCCGGCTATGGAAGCCAGGGGTCCAATGGTGTCATCGCTGTATACACCAAAATGGGCGTCTCCGACACGGAGACCGATCCAAACTTTCAAACCATCCGGTTGCCGGGGTATTCCGTTACCCGGGCTTTTCAGGCACCCAATTACGAGGTATCCAAAGTAGACACGCCTGCCGACTACCGTTCAACCTTGTACTGGAATCCGGACTTGTCCATCAGTTCCACCGAAGGAAAGGTAGTCACCTCCTTTTACGCCTCCGATCTTGCGGGGACTTACCGGGTTGTGGTGGAAGGAATTGCCGGCAACGGGCAACCACTCCGGGCTGAACTGCTGATCACCATCGCAGATAAACCTTAACCCCGCTTCATGAAGGTTCTTTTTTCTTTTGTACTTGCTCTTCAATCCATCGCCGGGCTTGCCCAGCAACAAGCGGACACACTCTTTCAATACGACGTGTCCCTTCCGCGCTACCCGGTTGGGAAAGGCCCCTTGATCCTGCTTGACGAGGCCCACCATAATTTCCACACGACGACCGGCCGCTTCCGTCCCTTTGTCAATCTGTTGCGAAAGGACGGTTACCGGGTGAAGGCTAATCCAGCGGTTTTTACTTCCAGCGCGCTCCAATCCGCGAGAATATTGGTGATTGCAAACGCGCTGAACGGTGCCAACGCAACCTCCTGGACATTGCCGACACCATCCGCCTTTACCGATGATGAGATACGTGTCCTGCTTCAATGGGTAGAAACTGGCGGGTCACTCTTTCTCATCGCCGACCACATGCCCTTCCCGGGTGCAGCGGAAAAACTGGCGGCGGCTTTTGGATTCACGTTTTACAACGGCTTTGCGATGCGGAAGAAGGGCGACACCTCGCCGGGCGGAGCCCTCAACCGGCCTGACATTTTCACACCCGGTCATGGCCTCATCGAAGGACCGATAACCCATGGCACACAACCGAATGAACGGGTAACCTCTGTGCGCACATTCACCGGCCAGGCATTTCGGATTCCAGTCGCAGCTACACCGCTGGTCGTTCTGGACGACCAGTTCGAAGTCCTGCTTCCAAAAACCGCGTGGGAGTTTGCCACCGAGACGACCGTGATGGCCGCCGATGGGCTTTCCCAGGGCGCAAGTCTATCGTATGGGAAAGGTCGCCTGGTCGTGTTTGGCGAAGCCGCCATGTTTTCAGCACAAGTGCAACGCGACTCTGTCCGGATGGGCATGAATGCCCCGGACGCAAAACAAAACCCGCAGTTTCTCCTGAATATAATCCACTGGCTTGACGCTCAGCGGTAGCCGGTCAAATGTGATCTTTCTTGTTTTTGACCATGTCGTACATCAACTCGCGTGCCCGATGCAGCTGTGCCTTGACGGTTCCCAGCGGCGCTTCCAGCTCGGCCGCGATTTCTTCGTATGAAAGCTCATTAAAGTAACGCAGACGCACCAGCTTCTGATACTTGGCCGGAAGCATGCCTACAAAGACCTGCATGAGTTCCTCCTTTTGCATCTTGATGGTCTCTTCCTGGGGGTCCAGGTTTCGATCCGGCACATCGATCGAAACCGACTGACCATCGTCGTCAGTGTACGTATTCTCAATACTCAGCGTATTGATTTTCTTTTTCCGGATATAGTCAATGGTGTTGTTGGTGGCGATACGGAAAAGCCACGTGCTGAACGTGAAATCCTTCTTGAAGCGGTGGAGGCTGCGGAATGCTTTGGCAAACGACTCGATCATCAGATCCTCGGCATCATCGACGTTCCGAACCATCTTCAGGATCATATGATACACCGGCCGCTTGTAACGCTGAAGCAGTTTGGCAAAAGCCTTGTCGTCTCCACCGACCGCACGATCGATGAGCTCAAAGTCTTCCAGCGCCTTGGAGGAAAAGCGGTTTTCTAGTTCTTCCATCGAATTCGTTTGGATACTAACGCCGATAGGCCCGTTCCAAGATAGTAAATGGCAAAATTAAAATCTAAAAGGGGGGTTTTCCACGCTGCGAACGGTTCCC
>JAYRXB010000389.1:0-1910 GCA_041917735.1 Cyclobacteriaceae bacterium | reverse complement strand
ACGAATTTAATGCCGAGGAATCCAAGTTTACGCTCGATATCCTTCCGCTCGATGTGCGGGCGGCGATCATCAAAGACCTCGACAGCGATACCCGCAAGGCCTTCCTGAAGATCTACTCCCCGGAGGAAATCTGCCAGGTGGTGAACCAGCTGGACTCGGATGATGCGGCGGACCTGCTTAACGAGCTGCCCATCAAGGTCAGCGAGGAGGTGCTCCTCGGCATCGACGCGGTGTTGCGGAGCCAGGTGATCGACCTGCTGCGTTACGACGAGAACATCGCCGGTGGCCTCATGGCTAAGGAACTGATCAAGGTGCGCAGCCACTGGACGGTCGTGCAGTGCGTGGATGAAATCCGCAAGCAGGCCGAACAGGTAGAGAAGTTCTACACCATCTTCGTTGTCGACGAAAACGACAAGCTGTTGGGCAGGGTGTCTTTGCAAGACTTGGTGATCTCAGACGCGAGCAAGCGGGTGGCCGACCTTCTTGAAGAGGATATCGTTTCTGTGGAAACCTACATGCCGGACACCGAAGTAGCGGATATCATGAAGAAGTACGACCTGGAATCGGTACCCGTGATCAACGTGCACGGTCAGCTGGTCGGTCGCATTACCATCGACGATATCGTGGACGTCATCACCGAACAGGCCGACGAAGACCGGCAATTGATGTCGGGTATCACGGAAGACGTGGAGGAGGATGACACCGTGTGGAAAAATACCCGCGCCCGCCTTCCGTGGCTCCTCATCGGAATCTTTGGCGGCATGCTTTCAGCCCGCTTCATGGGTTTGTTTGAAAAAGAGCTTGTCAGCGTCACCGCCATTGCCTTCTTCGTTCCGCTCATCCAGGCTACCGGGGGCAACGTGGGGATCCAATCGTCTTCACTGGTCGTTCAAAGCCTGGCCAGCCCGGGCTACGTCGATGAGGGCTTATGGAACCGCCTGTCCAAGGTACTGTTTGTGGCCCTTCTCAACGGTTTCTTCCTTTCGGTGATCGTCTTTGGCGGCAACTGGCTGCTGTTTGGCAACAAGCAACTGTCTTTTGTGGTATCCGTCGCACTGTTCAGCGTGGTAGTCTTTGCTTCGTTGGTAGGAACCATCACGCCCTTGATCCTCGACCGGTTTGGATTCAACCCCGCGGTGGCATCCGGACCGTTTATCACCACCATCAACGACCTGCTGGGCTTGACCATGTACTTCCTGACGGTCATGATCTTGCTCTGAACCCTTGGCTTGCGGCAAGTTTGCCCAGACATTCCCGGCATCCTGGTTTTGCTCCTCAGTTTTCCGCTCCTATGTAAGGTTAAACCCGGTTTTCAACCGTCCTGGCGGGGCAGTCCTGTTAGTTTTGGTTCTATGACCCTGTCACAAAGAACACAAGCCTATGCGCACCGGGTAATGGAGGGATTCCATTACGTGGTGGAGCGCCCGCTGATGACGGCAGCCCTGGTACTGGTGCTCGTTACTTTCCTGGTCGTTGGCCTGAGCTTGCCCTACTACATGGCGGATCCCAGCGGATTCTGGGCGCAGGTGCTGGCGGAGGCGCACGGGATGATCTTTGACATTGCCGTCATTGGTATACTCCTGTACTGGCTCAACGAGCGCGGCGAAGTCCGCCAGCGCATCCGGATGTACCAGGATGAAATCGATGACTACCGGCAGCTGGAGTCGGACGAAGCATCGTTTCGCACCGTGGGCAACATCAAACGCCTGAACCGCCATCAGGTAACGCAAATCAACCTGGTCAACTCCTCCCTGCCGCGCACCAACCTCAACTACGTTAACCTCAGCGGTTCGAACATGAATTCGGCAAACCTGTCCAACTCAACCCTCATCGAAGCGAACATGGAAGCCGCGCGCCTCAACCAGGCCAACTTTGAAAACAGCAACCTGAACCATGTCTGTCTCAAGGGT
>JAYRXB010000388.1:0-3972 GCA_041917735.1 Cyclobacteriaceae bacterium | reverse complement strand
GCCGTGCACGAGCACATAGGTGGGATACCGTGTGGCATCCTCTTCCAAAGCCTTGAGTGTTATCCGGGCCGCTTCGGCGCCACTGTTTTGCTGCTGCCCGGTGATCAGGTTGCCGTCGCGCACGGCATAGGGGGCAAACGGTGCGCCGGTTTCAAAGCGACTGTTGGGCATCTTGCGGGCTTCGTCTTCAATGCGGAAGGGTTGAATCTTCATGCCCACATAGTTGTCGGCATACTGCTCTTCACTGGAGGCAAAGCCGGTCCACCGCTTGCCTTCCACGAGGTACTTTCCGTTGGGGAGTTTGGTCTTCAGCAGGATGGCGGTTCCGTGGCAGATGGCGGCAACCGGTTTACCGGTGAGGTAGAAGTCAACGAAGAACTTGTGCAGTTCGGCATTGTCGACAAACGTATACATCGGCCCCTGGCCGCCGCAGACGAAAACGGCTTTGTAGTCGTTGGGGTTGATGGTCGAGAGCTTGAGGGTTTTTTCCAGGAGGGCCATTTTGGAAGGATCCTTTTTGAAGCCAAGGGAAATCAGGTCGAAGGCGGCATAACGGCTTGCGTCTTCGGGGTCGCTGAAGGCGTCGAACTTCACCGGGCCGCCTTCGGGGCTGGCAATGTCTACCGAATAACCGGCTTCCGTAAACTCCCAGTAGGGATGTGTGACTTCCGCGGCCCAGACACCGATGGGCCATCCGGTTTGTTTGCTAACGGACGGGTTGGAAACAATGAGAAGGACTTTTCCTTTGGTGCCGGCTGCGTGCTGGGCAGGCGCAACGTGGCTGATCAGGAGGCAGAACAGGATGATGATTTTTTTCATGTGCATGATTGTGTGAATACGATGCAAATGTGAGCGCATACCGCCCCGGTATCAATATATGGTCATGGAAGTAGGATACTACCCTTTGGGAAAGAAT
The DNA here is from genome assembly GCA_041917735.1 of Cyclobacteriaceae bacterium. GTDB lineage: Bacteria > Bacteroidota > Bacteroidia > Cytophagales > Cyclobacteriaceae > ELB16-189. Next base: position 3,056 of record JAYRXB010000388.1, on the reverse strand, counting down.
TGGGAGAATCGAGCACGCGAGATGAATTATCCCTTAGTTTTGCCGGAAACTACCGCCATGCCTGACTTCATTTACGACAAAAAGCTGTACTACAACCCGGTTGAATTTGCCATGGACCGGATTGGGGGAACGTGGAAAATGCCGATCCTCTGGCGGCTTCGCGAAAAGACCCAGCGCTACAGCGAATTGAAGAAGGACTTGCCGCACATCACACACAAGATGTTGTCATCTGTGCTGCGGGAGTTGGAGGCAGAGGGATTCATTACGCGGAAAGTATACCCCGTCATTCCGCCCAAAGTAGAATATACCATCACACGGCGCGGAGAGCGTGTAATACCGGTTATTGAAGTAATCCGCAAGTTTGGAACGGAACTCATGCGGGAGTTTGGCGTGAAGGAACAGATTAGGCCTGCGCGAGAATAGAGAAGGCTGTCAATGGATGACAGCCTTCTGTTGAACTGTTACGGATGCTATTTCTTTCCTCCGCCGATGGATGCTCCGATGCGTAGCCCGATGTAGCTATAGTTGGACGTGGTTTTCTGAGTGCCAAAGCCCCCGATACTCACGGTTGTTTCCTGGGCAGGAATCAGGTTGTAGTCGATGGATAGATTGAAGTGGCCCAGATCGAATCCAACCCGAGGATAGAATCCAAAGACAGTGGCGGCCGCATTGATATTCACGGTAGTCCCTCCGATGTCAGCAGAAGCTGCAGCTATAGTGAACATGCCAAACCCAACTCCAACAAATGGCCTGAACGTATTGTTGCTAAAATAGTACTGTCCATTCAGAGTATACGACCCAACGCCAAAGGCGCTTGTTGTATACGGTGTTCCGGAAATTGGCTGACCGAGAAACGCGGCAGATTCGATCCGCAAGCCGGCTGCAATCTGGTCCGTAATGCGGTACATCGGCTCCAGGTAGAGGAGCACACCGCCACTGCCCTCACTGGGAACTCCATAGCCAATACCAATTCCTACCTTGAATTTCTTGTAGTCTTGGGCATCCGCAGTGCAAAAGGTTAAAATGGCTACCGCCAGCAGCATCACTTTCTTCATGATGTGTAGTTTTTGGTATTGCCTACTCTTTTCTCGGGCTTTTCGGCGAACGCCCAATGGAAAGTCGAGAACTTCATGAGGAATAGTGGCCCCTACCTTGTGAAGAAGGGGCAATTGTTTGCGAATTGATCAGGAATTCTTGTGAACCTTCCGCGATCTTCAAGCGGCAGGCCAGCCATTGTACTGCATGTATCGCGCTGCCTCAGCGGCAACATCCTCTCCCTGCAGCCGGGCCACCACGTGCAACGACATATCGATTCCGGCGGATACACCCGCGGAAGTAATGATCCGACCGTTGTCTGTCCACCGCTTGTCCGGAGCGACCCGAATGGCGGGTGAGACGGATTGAAGGGTGTCCATGGCCAGGAAGTGAGTGGTGACTTCGAGGTTGTCCAATAAGGAAGCTTTGCCCAGGATCAGTGCGCCTGTACAAACAGATAGAACCAGTTCCGCACCCTGGGCGCGTTCGCGAACCCAATTCAACATCACCCCGTTGTTCATCTCCTTGCGACTGCCAAAGGGAGTGCCATCAGGATGGAAACCGCCACCGCCCGGCACCAGGATCAGGTCGCTTGCCGGACAGTTATCGAATGTGTAGGTCGGCGTGACTACGAGTCTGTTCCTGGCGGTTATAGGCGACGTTTCGGCCACGGTAAACACCTCGAAAGGTTCGCCCAGCTGCCTACGACCGGTAATGGAAAACACTTCGAAAGGACCTGCAAAATCAAGCACTTCGACCTGGTCAAAGAGAACGATCGCGACGGATTTCATCGTGGACGGGATAACTTTTTGCTTCTTTTGTAATTATAAAGCTATTCATTGTAAACAACCCATCCTCATGAAGTACATCCTCTTTGGTCATACCGGTCTCCGCGTGTCTGAACTAGCCCTGGGCACCATGGGCTTTGGGACGGAATGGAAATGGGGTGCCGATCGCGAAGGGAGCAAGAAGATATTCGACACCTATGCCAACGCCGGTGGAAATTTCATTGATACGGCCAACCGGTATACCGAAGGTACATCGGAGAAATTCGTCGGCGAGTTTGTGGCCTCCGACCGCGACCACTTTGTGGTAGCTACCAAATACTCACTCCGTGATCGGCCCGGAGACCTGAATTTCTCCGGGAACCACCGGAAGAACCTGATGCGCAGTGTACGGGAGAGCCTGAAGCGATTGAACACGGATTTCATCGATGTACTCTGGCTCCATGCCTGGGACGGATGGACGCCGGCCGAAGAAGTGATGCGCGGCCTTGATGACCTGGTGTCGCGCGGGATGGTTCACTACATCGGCGTGAGCGACACGCCGGCCTGGGTGGTGAGTCAGGCCAATACGTTGGCCGAGTTGCGCGGATGGAACCGGTTTGCCGGTCTGCAGATTGAATACAACCTGTTACAACGCACGGTCGAGCCAGAGCTTCTGCCGATGGCCAAGTCGTTTAACCTAACGGTGACACCCTGGGCACCGTTGGCGGGTGGCGCCTTGACCGGAAAGTACCTGAAAGGAAACCGCGGACGTCTTCCGGAATCCAGCAGCCGCCTTTCGGAACGCGCCATTACCGTGACAAAAAAAGTGATGGAAGTAGCCGAACGACTCGGCGTACCCGAATCACAGGTGGCGATCAACTGGACGCGCCAGCACAAGGGTCAGCATATGATCCCAATTATAGGGGCTACACGCGTTGAACAACTGGACGATTGCCTCGGGTGCCTCACGTGGGAATTGCCTAAGGACGCGATGGAGGAACTTAATGAAGTCAGCCGGATCGAGTTACCCTTCCCGCAGAAATTCTTTACCGAGCCTGGCGTTCTTGATGTGTTGTACGGCGGCCTCAAGACGGAGGTGAAGATCACGCCATAGGCGGGACGACGTTTCGTGGCGGAATTTGTACTTATCGTGGAAATAAATGAAGCCTTATGCGAGTACTCCTGACAAGCCTGATTGTGCTGATTTCCGCGGCCAGTTACGCGCAAGAAGCGGCAACGCGGCCTGACAGTCTC
>JAYRXB010000387.1:0-9413 GCA_041917735.1 Cyclobacteriaceae bacterium | reverse complement strand
TCGCGAATGTTTCGATGGAGGTCAGGGGTAAACGGAAGGCTTTTGATTTGTGCTTTTGCAATATGGCCCTGAACCACCTGGCGCGCAAGGCGGGATTACCCTATGACCGGGACGGAAGGCTGGCCGGTCAGGGAAGTGTAATTCCCCGCCTGCTCAAGCAAATGAAGGTGGCGTATGCGCTGGTGCGGCGGAAACGAAGTTCATTGGGCAGGGAGTTTTTTGAACAAGCCATTCAGCCCTTGTTGGACAATGAAAAACTACCCTTGCACGATCGAATGCGTACCGTGTGTGAGTCTGTAGCCGAAGAAATTGAGACTGCATTGATTCACGACGCAAGGAATGTGCACATGCTGACCACGGGCGGTGGCGCACGAAATGGATTCCTGATCGAGGTGCTGCGGAACCGGCTGGCGGGTAAGGCATCGGTCGTATTGCCGTCCAGCGAAATTATTGATTTCAAGGAGGCGATAATTTTTGCCTTCCTGGGGGTGCTTCGGCTCCGCAACGAGGTCAATGTCCTGAGTAGCGTGACGCGCAGTCAACGAGACTCCTGTTCCGGCGTTCTCACCGGACGCTGGGATCAGTGAAGTAACTGGTAGATGACCAGGTAGGATCCGCAACCGGCAAAATAGCCCAGCATCGCAATCAGGCTGATTCGCTTGAGGTACCAGATGAAGTCAATTTTCTCCATGCCCATCACGGCTACGCCGGCGGCCGAACCGATAATCAGGATGCTGCCACCGGTTCCTGCGCAGTAGGCGAGGTACTCCCAAATGAAGTGGTCCATCGGATAGGTCTCCAGGCTGTACATGCCCATGCTTGCGGCAACCAGGGGCACGTTGTCAATCACGGCGGAAAGTAATCCAATGAGCGTGACAATGACCGACTGGCTGCCCAAGGTCGCATCAAGCCAAACCGCAAACTGGTGGAGGTAGGTCATCGATTCAAGGGCGCCAACCGCCAGCAGAATCCCAAGGAAGAACAGCACACTGGAGGTGTCAATGCGCTGGAGGGCGCCGGCGGCCGTGTAGGGTTTGCGAAGGGTTTCATCCGCGTGCGGATTGATCATCTCCGAAACCACCCAGAGGACACCAAGGCCGAGTAGCATTCCGATGTAGGGCGGGAGGTGCGTGACAGTCTTGAATACCGGGACAAAGATCAGTGCGCCGATTCCGAGAAACAGCATGACGGATCCGCCGCGGACCTTTTCGTGCCCATAGCCCGTGTGTTCATGGGCCGGGTTTGGATTTTCACCAAGCGTACCTTTCATGGTAAAAGTGAGGTACAACAGGGGCACCAACATGCACATCACGCTGGGGAAGAAGAGCGTCTTCATGATGTTGACCGTCGATATTTGACCGCCGATCCACAACATGGTCGTTGTGACGTCGCCGATGGGGGTCCACGCACCGCCGGCGTTAGCTGCAATCACAATCATTCCCGCGAAGAACATGCGCATGTCGCGATTCGGGATGAGCTTGCGAATCAGCGAGATCATTACAATGGAGGTGGTCAGGTTATCCAGGATGGCCGACAGGAAAAAGGTTACCCAACAAACCAACCAAAGCAACTTTACGGGGTTTTTCGTCTCGATGCGGTCGGTTACAAGCCTGAAACCCTGGTAGGCATCGACCAACTCCACAATCGTCATCGCGCCCAGGAGGAAGAAAAGAATCTGGGCTGTCGCACTCAGGTGTTCATTCAGGTGATGATTGACAACCTCGACATCTCCCGCCGTGATGGCATACAAGGTCCAGCAGAGGACGCCGGTGAGCAAGGCCGAGGCTGTCTTGTTTACTTTTATCGGGTGCTCCAGAGCGATGGCCAGGTAGCCCACCACAAAAACGCCGATGATCACCGCATCCATAGGTACACAGGGTTAGGTCGTACCTAAAGATATGTGAAAAAACCAAACACCCGTGGCGGGGATTTGATGAATTCTAAATGTACCGGATGAACGGCTATCAGTCGCCCAGATGAAATAACCCCTGGTTAAGCAGTCGGAGTGACCGCTCTTTCTGCGCGGCCTCCACCAGGATCGAAATGTTGTTGGTGCTTCCGCCAAAAGAGACCATGCGAACGGGGATCTTTCCGAGGGCGGAGAAGACTTCGTTTAGCACACCCGCTCGCTCAGCCAGCCGGTTACCGACCACGCAAATGATCGACTGGTTGCGGTCGACTGTGATGGTGCCGAACCGCTGGAGTTCCCCCACAATAGTCTCCAGGTGTCGATCGTCATCAATGGTGAGGGAAACGGCCACTTCCGAAGTGGAAATCATGTCGATGGGCGTCTTGTGGCGCTCGAAGACCTCGAAGACCTCGCGGAGAAATCCGTAGGCAAGCAGCATGCGTGACGACTTGATGTTGATGGCAATGATTCCATCCTTGGCTGCTACGGCCTTTATGATTCCCGATGTGCCCCGGTCGCTGATCAAGGTTCCCGGGGCTTCTTCGGCCAGGGTATTTTTCAGCCGGACTGGCACACCTCGCTTTTGTGCCGGGACAATCGTGGAGGGGTGCAGGATTTTGGCGCCGAAGTAGGCCAGTTCGGAGGCTTCATCAAACGTCAGTTCGGCGATGGGGGCCGTATGCTTGACTACCCGCGGGTCGTTGTTGTGCATGCCGTCGATGTCGGTCCAGATCTGGACCTCCTCAGCCTGAATGGCAGCACCGATCAGGGATGCGGTATAGTCACTCCCTCCGCGTTTCAGGTTGTCGATTTCATTGCGGTGGTTGCGGCAGATGTATCCCTGGGTTATGAGGATGTCCTGGGTAGCCATTGAAGGAAGGAGTGCCTTGAGCCGGTCACTGATCTTCTCCAGCTCCGGTTCCTGGTCTTCATCGATCGACATGAAGTGCAAGGCCGGCAGGAGCCGGCAGTCGACCTGGCGCTCGCGCAGGTGATAGTAAAAGAACTCCGTGGAGGCCAGTTCACCCTGTGCCAGGAGCTCGCGGTAACTTCGGTCGTCGAAGTGGCCTGCCGCCAGCAGGCGAATCAGGCTGAAGTACCGGCTGACAATATCCTGGCCGATGGCTTCATACTCTTTGGTCGTAAACAGGTCGCGTGCGTAGGCCTGGTAGTGGTTCTCCAGCCTGGCAATTTCTTGCTCCGCCTCGGCACGTCGCCCCGCGAGTAAATGGTCGCCAATGGCCACCAGCGTGTTTGTTGTCCCACTGAACGCCGACAGGACAACGATTTTATGCCCGCGATTCTTGAGTACCAGGTCGCCGACTTTTCGCAATCGCTCGGGTTTGCCTACCGAGGTACCCCCAAATTTCAGAATGATCATACGGTCTATTGTGGGGCGCAAATATAGTGACCGGAGTTTCAGAAAATCTATGGCCGTACAAAGGTCACCTTGTGGATTTTTCCTTGTCGTACTTCATAAATGGCCACGGCATGAATGGTATTGGACCCCCTCCTGACTTTCTCCTGGTCGATGACCGTGTTTCCCATGACGATCCGGTTGACCAACTCACAGTAGAGGTTGGGCGTTGATTCAAACATCGGCCCGTACCGCTTTCGCATCTCTTCCTTGCCCTTTTGGGTCAATTGGTTGGGGAAATTGTAGAGTTCAACGTCGTCCGAATACGTATCCAGAAACGCCTCCAAATTTCGCGCATTGTAGGCGTTGAGTTGGCGCTGCACCACGGTTTCAGGTGTTTCCTTCAGCAAGGTGTCAGCGCGCATGACCTTACCGCTCTTGACCACGTGACTGATGGAATTCAAGTGATCGATCTTTTCAAGGGGATTTTTTTCAAGAAGAATCATGTCGGCCAACTTGCCTCTTTCAACCGCCCCCAGCCGCTGCCATCCAAAACCGGTTGCCGCATCGCAGGTCGATGCCCGGAGTACTTCGGTGGTAGACAGGCCCGCGCCGATCATGGCTTTCAGTTCCTGCAGATAAGAGGAAGCGTGCATGGTGCCGATATTGCCCGCGTCGGTACCTGTTGCTACGTTAACACCGGCGGAAACCAGCTTGCGCAAATTGATTTTCATGATCGAGTCGGCCCGTGTTTCACTTTTTGGAATGCCATTCTTTGAAAGTTGACGAACGGCCGGAGGAAGGTCTTTCTCATTCATTTTCTCCGTGTCACTCAGGGTTCGATATGCAAACGGATTAGCCCAAGCCAGGTCTTGCGGGTCGTGGTTGAGTTGACGGGCCATGGTCTTGGAATACCCGTGGAAAACCGTCAAGGTGGGTATCACGGTCACTTTGTTGTCTTTCAGTTTACGAAGAAGGACGTCCGATACGACCTCGGTGTCGATATTGTGAACAAGGATATTGGCTCCGGCGTCAACGGCTAACTCGGCGGTTTTATGCTGCGTGGCATGAACGCAAAGCTTGAGCTGGTTTTCTTTGGCACGCGTTGCAATGTGCTTGACCAGCTCGAAATTCTTTTCGGCAGGCAGTTGGGGGCCGGCGATGTACCAAACCTTGATGAAGTCGGGCTTCCGTGGCAGCATTTTGGTAAGCAGGGAATCAGCCTGGGCAGCTGTGGTTATTTTGACTATGGGCGGATCTTCGTTGCCCAGTGCTTCACGGCTTACCATGGAGAAGAGCGGCCCCGTGACATAAACGTTCGGGGAGAGGGTTGATTTGCTGATGGAATCACGGACGGTAAAATTCCACATCGGACCGCCCACGTCGGCGACGGTGGTGATGCCCAGTCTCAGGTAACGGGCGAGGTGGTCGGGGGTGATGCTGCGTACAAATGCTTTTTCTTTCTCGTAAGGCATGGAATCAAACCGAAGCGCGTCCGGTCGGGTATAGAGGCTGCCGGACTGAAAGAAGTGTATGTGTGAATCGATAAGGCCGGGCATGAGGTATTTGCCTTCTCCCGGAAGGATGGTTGCGTCTGCAGGTGCCTTCACTTTTCGAGCGGTGGCAATCTCGCTGATGGTTTCGCCAAGGACAATCACGGACATTCCGGGCAGCACCTTTCCTGTCCGAACGTCGATGAGGTTTACATTGTCGATGACCAACGACTGGCTGTAACCGATACTGAACCCAAGCATGCAGAAGGTGACGGCCAGCAGACGCATAGTCATGTGTTTTTCCTAAGGTAAACAAAAAAAGCCCTGACGGTATTCCGCCAGGGCTCTTGACTGATTTCAATCGCCTTACTTCTTCACTTCTTCGTATTCCACATCGGTGGCGTCTCCATTTCCCTGACCGGGTCCGGCCGAGGCACCTGCGCCGTTGGCTCCGGCACCGGGTTGTGCGCCTGCTGCACCGGAAGCGGCGTACATCTCCTGCGACGCGGTCTGCCAGGCGGCGTTCAGCGCGGCGAGGGCCGTCTCAATGTTGGCCAGGTCCTGGCTCTTGTGTGCCTCGCGGAGTTTTTCCAACGCACCGTTGATGGCGGTCTTGTTGCCTTCCGAGAGTTTGTCGCCATATTCCTTCAGTTGCTTTTCGGTCTGGAAGATCATCGAATCCGCCTGGTTGATCTTTTCGATACGCTCTTTCTCCTTGCGGTCGGCTTCGGCGTTGGCTTGCGCCTCGGCCTTCATTTTTTGGATCTCAGCATCCGTCAGACCGGAAGAAGCTTCGATGCGGATCTTTTGTTCCTTGCCGGTGCCCTTGTCCTTGGCGGACACGTGCAGGATACCGTTCGCATCGATATCAAACGTCACTTCAATCTGGGGTACGCCGCGGGGTGCCGGGGGAATACCATCGAGGTGGAAGCGGCCAATCGTGCGGTTGTCTTTGGCCATCGGGCGCTCACCCTGCAGCACGTGGATTTCCACCGACGGCTGGCTATCGGAAGCCGTGGAGAATACCTCTGACTTCTTCGACGGAATGGTGGTGTTGGATTCAATGAGGCGCGTCATTACGCCGCCCATGGTTTCAATTCCCAGCGAGAGGGGTGTTACGTCGAGGAGCAGAACATCCTTCACCTCGCCCGTGAGCACACCGCCCTGGATGGCTGCGCCAACGGCAACCACTTCATCCGGGTTGACACCCTTCGAAGGCTTCTTGCCGAAGAACTTCTCTACTTCTTCCACGATGCGGGGAATCCGGGTTGAACCGCCCACGAGGATCACTTCGTCGATCTCCGAAACCGACACGCCGGCGTCGGCAACGGCCTTGCGGCACGGCTCCAGGGTGCGCTTGATCAGGTCGTCGCAAAGTTGCTCGAACTTGGCGCGGCTGATTTTCTTCACCAGGTGCTCCGGCACGCCGTCGATGGACGTGATGTACGGCAGGTTGATTTCCGTTTCGTTTCCGCTGGAGAGCTCGATCTTCGCTTTTTCCGCAGCTTCTTTCAGGCGCTGGAGAGCCATCGGGTCCTTGCGGAGATCGATGTTCTTCTCAGCCTTAAATTCATCGGCAAGCCAATTCATGATGCGTGAGTCGAAATCGTCACCGCCGAGGTGCACGTCACCGTTGGTGGATTTCACTTCGAACACGCCGTCGCCGAGTTCCAGGATGGAAATATCGAATGTACCGCCGCCCAGGTCGTAGACAGCGATCTTCATGTCTTTGTTTTTCTTGTCGAGACCATAGGCCAGTGCCGCTGCCGTAGGCTCGTTGATGATGCGCTTGACATCGAGTCCGGCAATCTGACCGGCTTCCTTCGTAGCCTGGCGTTCGGCGTCATTGAAGTAGGCAGGTACTGTAATCACCGCCTCGGTGACTGTAGTGCCGAGGTAGTCTTCCGCCGTCGACTTCATTTTCTGAAGAATCATCGCGGAGATTTCCTGGGGTGTATACAACCGGTCGCCGATGCGCACGCGCACGGTATCGTTGCTTCCGCTCTCTACGGCATAGCTTACCATCTTCATCTCACCGCTCACTTCCTTGAACTTCTTGCCCATGAAGCGCTTGATCGACTGGACGGTATTTTTCGGGTTGGTAATGGCCTGCCGTTTGGCGGGGTCACCCACCTTCCGCTCGCCTTTGCCGTTATCCAGGAAGCCCACGATCGATGGTGTCGTCCGGCGGCCTTCGCTGTTGGCAATAACCACCGGTTCGCTGCCTTCCATGACAGCCACGCAGGAGTTGGTAGTACCCAGATCTATTCCAATTATTTTTCCCATAGTCGTTGTTAAAGGTCTTTGTCCCTTCCCGTTGGTCAATGATTATGCCAAGGGGTGCCGGGGTGACAGAGTGGCAGGAGTTTCCCAATACCCTCCAAAATCACTGCCTTAAGGGCAATTCGGCAGCTTCCCAAGCGCGGCACGGCCTGGAATGTCAGGAAAATGGTGGTCGATGCGGACGGTAGGGCCAAAAGGCCCGGAGGCTATTTCTTTCGGCAGCCGTCGATAATTTTCTTTCGAAAATCCCCATCGTTTCTCAGAATGGCGAAGAAGTCCTCGATGTATTTTTTCATCGTGGTATAGTCGCGCGGAAGAAAGTCCTTTTCAAATTGACCCAACGCGGCCATTACATTGGGCTGAACGGTCAGGTAGTGTTGTCTCACGTATTGAACGACAGGTTCTTGCCGGCAAAATCCACGGTATATCCGGTCGCGGATATCCTGCTGGCCGAGTTGCTCATTGGGCATGCCATAGGGTGGATTGACAAAGCCAGACATATCAAAGTCGTAGGCCAGCGGAATGTATCGGTTTGGCTGTTGCATCATGATCTTGGCATTGTGCAAGAAGGTGGTTGACCAGTCGAGGTTGCCGATCATGTATTGAAACATATCGTGCTTGAGGGAGGACGTATCGTTGAGTCGAAGTGGATGGAGGTTGAGGTTTTCCATAATCTTCGCGTTAAAGCGCTTGGCGACCAGGTCATCATCCTCGATCAGGAAAGTGACCAACTCATGCGTTTTGGATTTTTTCCCGTCAGATTCAATAAACGTCAGGTTTGCCATCCTCGTCTTGAAATGATAGGGGGAAATCTGTTCATACATCTTGTAGGCGGCATACTCCTTCAGGACGTACTGGTTCTTTTCGCTGTTGTTTTCACAGGGCATCACCAGCTTGAGGCTTTTGTTCCCTTCCAGGATGGTTCCTTTGGCGTTTTCCTTTTTTACCTTGATGCGTATCGGGGCGAAGTAACAGTTCTTCCTCCGAAAGATGCCGCGCGCCCGAACCTCAATGGCAATCGAGTCCCAGGCGCCCGATGCGTTCCGTACATACAGGTGCGCAGGCAGGTAGGTTGAATCGTTCGTTTTCTTTTTGATATCTTTGATTGAGGTAGTCAATTTCAATGTAAGGGGCTGCTGATCCTGGAAGAGCGGAGTGATGTTCGCCGATTGTGCGAAAGCCACCTGTGCAATCAGCAGGAGTAGCCCGGCACGAAACAGATTTTTCATGAGCAAAGTGTTTAGGTTGATAAATCGAAACAGCATATGACCCGGTACTTGCAGATTATAAATATCAGGACTTTTACCGTCTTAATCATCTGCCTGATCACATCTTTTTCGGTCATACACTACGGGATCAAATACAATTTTGACCTCACCATCATCAGTATCGCCATTATTTTTCCCCTTGTTTTTACCATCCGCGCGGCCTTTCGGCGCCGGGAGAAGGCCCTGGACTACCTCGGTCGCTTCAAGTCCGGGCTCCTGATTGTATCCCGTTGCTTCGAACGATGCAAGAAGCTTCCGGCGGAGAAGCAGTCGGAAATTCAGGCTATCCTACAGGAAGTTTCTGATTCGTTGATAAACTACTTTCAATCGGGCAAAAACGACCAGACTGCCCTGCGTACAAACCTGGCCAGGGTTTCTGATTTCCTGATGACACACCGGGAAGAGATCGGTTCCGGAGAGGCATTTAAAATTCTTCGTTTCATGAAGGATGTCCACAACGGCGTGGAGGGAACCATCGCCATCCATACGCACCACACGCCGATCAGCCTGCGGGCGTACTGTCAGATATTTATCTATGTGTTTCCCTTCATCTACGCTCCGGCACTGCTTCACCGCCTGGAGGAAGGAACCCCCGATTGGGTGGTCTACGTCCTGAGTTGTGTTACCGGCTTTATCCTCATCTCACTGTTCAACGTTCAGGATCAGATGGAGAACCCCTTTGACGAGCATGGCCTGGATGACATCAAAGTGAAAAATTTCGCACTTCAGCGCTGACCGCAGTTCCTTTCGGGGATTGTTCCTGTACTTCATGCGCGAATCTGTTAGCTTTGCGCCCTTTATTTGCTCATGAGCCTCGAACAGGAAATCAGCCGGCGCCGCACATTCGGCATCATCAGCCACCCCGACGCTGGGAAAACAACGCTGACCGAGAAGCTTCTGCTGTTTGGCGGAGCTATCCAGAAGGCCGGCGCCGTGAAATCGAGCAAAATCAAGGACCACGCCCGCAGCGACTGGATGGAAATCGAAAAGCAGCGCGGAATTTCCGTAGCTACTTCCGTGATGGGCTTCACCTACAAGGATGTAAAGATCAACCTGCTGGATACACCCGGTCACCAGGACTTCGCTGAAGACACCTATCGAAC
>JAYRXB010000386.1:0-2028 GCA_041917735.1 Cyclobacteriaceae bacterium | reverse complement strand
TCCCGCTGGTTTATCTGTTGAGCCTGCCCAAGAACGGGTACATCGATCAGGAAACATTCTGGTGGATGTTTGGAGGTACCGTTGCGGCACAGCTGGGCATGTCAGCCATCAGCCACATCAAACTGGGAAAATCCATTGATCGCTATAACATACTGATTCTCCGGCCTACGGGGATGAACCTGGGACTGTCCGTGACGTACAAGTTTTAGCCCTCCTAACCCGCTCAGCTTCCGAAAAAGTGTTAAACAAAAGCTGAATTTTCGCGACGGCCCTTTTGAAATCCCGATCTGCTGCCCTTTCTTCGCCCCATAATGAACACGCAAAACGTCCACCTGCACCATCATCATACCCACCACGGGCAAGGCAGGCTATTGTTTTGATTGAATTTTGAATGATTTCAACAAGAGGCTTGCCCACCGCAAGCCTCTTTTTTTTTGCATTAACCTTTTCCTAATGAATCCCATGCACACATCACGATTACGAATTGCCGTACAAAAGAACGGCCGGCTCCGCGAAGATTCACTTCGTTTGCTGGAAGACGCCGGTATCTCCTTTCGGTCCGGAAAAGATCAACTGAAGTCTCCATCAACCAATTTCCCGCTGGAAGTCATCTTTCTTCGCGACGATGACATCCCGCAGTATGTGGAAGATGGTGTTGCCGATGTAGGCATTGTCGGTGAAAACACCGTAGCAGAGAAACGGAAGCAAAACAGACCCGTGAAAAAACTTGGTTTTGCGCAGTGCCGGCTTTCGATTGCCATTCCCCGTGGAACCACCTACGAAGGAACCAGCTGGCTGGAAGGAAAGAACATCGCCACCTCCTATCCCACCATTGTTCGGGAATTCCTCAAGCAACGGAAGATAAACGCTGGCATACACGAAATCAGCGGATCTGTGGAAATAGCGCCCGGCATCGGGTTGGCGGATGCCATCGCTGACCTGGTGAGTTCGGGAAGCACCTTGCAGAGCAACGGGCTGCAGGAAGTGGAGCACATCATGAGCAGCGAAGCTGTCCTCATCGCCGGACCCCGGCCACCGGTAAATGGCACGCAGGACATCCTCGATCAGCTGCTATTCCGCATTGACGCGGTCAACTCGGCCAGGAATAACAAGTACATTTTGCTCAATTGCCCCAACGTGGCCATTGACCAGATTACAAGCATCATTCCCGGCATGAAGAGTCCCACCATCATGCCGCTGGCCCGCACCGGCTGGTCCTCGCTCCACTCTGTAGTCAATGAGAACGACTTCTGGAACAAGATCGATCAGCTGAAGGCGGCGGGTGCCGAAGGAATCCTTGTCATACCCATCGAAAAAATGATCGCCTGAATCATGATGAAACAAATCCATCACCCATCCCGTGGACGCTGGCCCGAGCTCATCCGAAGGCCGGCCAGCGACACAGACACCCTGGAAGCATCAGTGAAGAACATTCTCCTCCAGGTCCGTCAGCGTGGCGACCAGGCGGTACTCGAATACAGCAGACGCTTTGATCAATTTCAATCGGATCAGTTGCAGGTCCGTGAGCAGGAAATCGAACAGGCTGAGTCCTTGCTCGAACCCGCGTTGGTGAAGTCCATACTTGTAGCCGTCGACAACATCCGGCGATTTCACAGCGCCCGCCTAACGCCGGACGTCATCGTCGACACTCTTCCGGGCGTGACCTGCTGGACAAAGCGCGTGCCGCTTCAACGGGTCGGCATCTATGTTCCGGGAGGCTCGGCACCATTGTTCTCTACGGTATTGATGCTTGGCATCCCGGCGTCACTTGTTGGTTGTCCGGAAGTGGTCTTATGCACGCCGCCCGCACCCGATGGATCCATCCATCCCGCGATCCTGTTTGCCGCACACTGCTGCGGCATCCGCAACGTGTATCGCGTTGGCGGCGCGCAAGCCATCGCGGCCATGGCCTACGGCACAGCACGTATTCCTGCCGTTGACAAGATCGTCGGCCCCGGAAACCGCTTCGTTACCTTGGCTAAACAACTGGTAAGCCAGGAAGGCATTGGCATCGACTTCCCCGCCGGG
>JAYRXB010000385.1:0-2277 GCA_041917735.1 Cyclobacteriaceae bacterium | reverse complement strand
GATGATGCTCAGGTTTCTGAAGTAGAAGTACCAGTTTGTTCGAATGAACAGGCCTACAACCGCATGACCAGCGCCCAGGAGAAGGAACCACAGCACATAGCGATAGGCCGGATTATCGGGGATGCGGACCTTCCAGTTATTTCGTAGGGTAAATCTCAGGAAAACGATAAAACCCAGGAGGCTTAGTAACTCGTTAATGAAAAGCTGCCGCTCAAATACGAAGTAATTGACACCATACAGCGTCATCAGGACAAGGACTATGGTGCTCAGTCGAATCTTCACCGGGAGGTTAGCGTAAACGCACCAAAATTATGAAATCCATCATCTTTTCCATCGAAAGCCACGGCGCGAAGTGTGGTTCGAAAATGTTAATCCGAATTCGACGTTAGTCCGCAGTAGACCCTGGGTTGACATTGTTTTGTATCGCGACCATGCAGAAGCGCGTGGAAAGAGAAGCGTAGTAAATGTAGGTATTCAATTTCATTGATCGGGCAAACCCTGTTTTCCACGGGAGATGGTGCTTAGCCCTCGATCGGGGTGAAGGCAATTGAATTGCGGTTTTTGTCTTAATATTGTGCGCTTTTCCCTTACTTCATCAAATGAAGCGGCACTCGTTGTTTGGAATTCAGTACTGCGCAACAGATTACGATGAGGCCTCATCGGTGATTGTGGAGAATGCCCGCGAAAGACATTCCTATGGGGTGTCGGCCCTTGCGGTTCATGGCCTCATGACGGCCTATCACAACCAGTCGATCCGCGAAAAAGTGAACACCATCCAGCTGGTTGTTCCGGATGGTCAGCCTGTGCGTTGGGCACTGAATAGTATCTTCAAAGCCGGTCTCAAGGATCGCGTTTACGGCCCACAACTCACCCTTCATGTTCTTGAAAAAGCGGATGCGCTTGCGTTGCGTATTTATCTTTTTGGAAGTACCAAACAGACGTGTGACCGATTTGTAGACTTTATACGTCGACGTTTTCCTAACCTCGTAATTGCGGGCGTTCACGTTGACAGATTCCGGGACGCGACACCGGAAGAAGACGTCGCCGACATTGCAAAGATCAATGCCTCGGGTGCACACATTGTTTTGGTAGGCAGGGGCTGCCCGCGGCAGGAAATTTGGGTTGCCGATCATCTCGGCAAGGTTAATGCGGCCATGATGGCCGTGGGGGCTGCATTTGATTTTCATGCCGGGGTGCTGCCCCAGGCTCCTTCCTGGATGCAGCGGGCTGGATTGGAGTGGCTTTTCAGATTGATCCAGGAACCGCGGCGGTTGTGGAAGCGCTACCTGGTGACCAACAGTCAATTTGTATATCAGTTTTTACGTCATAAGTTGTTTGTGCGATGAAGAAATTAATTGTTACGGGGTCCTCTGGACTTATTGGCAGCGAAGTAGTGAGTTATTTCACCACAAATGGTTGGACCGTTTGGGGTGTAGACAATAACATGCGTGCTGACTTTTTCGGTCCACAGGGAGATACCCGATGGAACCAGAAGCGCCTCGAAGCAACTTACCCCAATTTTAAGCATGTTGAATTGGATATCCGGAACCGGCAGGATGTTGTGCGCTTCATCGCAGAGATAAAGCCAGATGCGATTGTGCACACAGCCGCTCAGCCCAGCCATGACTTGGCGGCTTCCCGTCCTTTTGATGACTTTGATGTCAATGCTGTAGGCACGCTCAACCTCCTGGAGGCCAATCGCCTCTGTAATCCCGAAACGCCTTTCGTGCACATGTCTACAAATAAAGTCTACGGAGATGCGCCCAATGAACTGGAACTCGTAGAACTGCCTACGCGGTGGGATTTTGCTTCTCCGGCGTATGCGGATGGCATCCAGGAGACCTTCCGCATTGACCAGTCAAAGCACTCGCTGTTTGGCGCCTCAAAGGTGGCGGCCGATGTAATAGTCCAGGAGTATGGCCGTTACTTTGGTATGCCCACATGCTGCCTTCGTGGCGGATGCCTCACCGGACCCAACCACAGTGGGGTGGAACTGCACGGGTTTCTGAGCTATCTCATCCGCTGTAACCTCGAAGGAAGGAAGTATACCATATTTGGTTATAAGGGAAAGCAAGTGCGGGATAACATTCATTCCCTCGATGTGGTCATGTTTATGCAAGCCTTCCTGGAGAAGCCGCGAATCGCTGAAGTATACAACATTGGGGGCGGTCGCGATAATTCGATATCCATCCTCGAGGCATTTGAGTTGATTAGCAGCATTTCCGGAAAGAAAATGGTGTACGATTACCTGGATAAGAATCGCCAGGGGGATCACAT
>JAYRXB010000384.1:0-5680 GCA_041917735.1 Cyclobacteriaceae bacterium | reverse complement strand
GTGGAACGGGAGAACTACGACCGCTTCAGCTCACACCTGTTCAGCGAGTCCGAGCAGTCGGCGCTGCGGGTCGAAGAAATCAAGCCGATGATTACGGAGTCATCGCCGCTCGTCGACGGGCGCGAAGTGTTGCAAGCCTGCTTCCGGGCTGCCTTCGAGCGCGACCCGCGTGTCCTTGCCTTCGGCGAAGACGTGGGCAAGATCGGCGACGTCAACCAGGGTTTCGCAGGCCTGCAGGAAAAATTCGGCGAACTGCGCATCACCGACACGGGCATCCGCGAATGTACCATCCTCGGTCAGGGCATCGGGCTGGCGTTGCGCGGCCTGCGCCCCATCGCCGAAGTACAATACCTCGACTACCTGCTGTACGCCATCCAGATCATGTCCGACGACCTGGCGTGCTTGCAATACCGCACCAAAGGCGGGCAGAAGGCGCCCGTCATCGTTCGCACCCGTGGCCACCGGCTCGAGGGCGTATGGCATGCCGGCTCGCCGATGGGTATGATCCTGGGCAGCCTGCGCGGCATTCACGTGCTCGTACCCCGCGATATGACGCGTGCCGCCGGCTTCTACAACACGATGCTCCGTGCCGATGAGCCTGCGCTGATCATCGAATGCCTCAACGGCTACCGCCTGAAGGAGCAGTTGCCGGAGAACATCAGCGACTTTACCGTTCCGCTGGGTGTACCCGAAGTGCTGCGCGAAGGCAGCGACATCACCGTGGTCACCTACGGTTCGATGTGCCGCATTGCCCTCGAAGCCGCCCGCGAACTGGAGCGCATGGGTGTTTCGTGCGAAGTCATCGACGTGCAGTCGCTGCTTCCGTTTGATATTCACCATGGCATCACCGCCTCCATACAGAAGACCAGCCGCGTCGTGTTTGCCGACGAAGACGTACCCGGCGGGGCCACAGCGTTTATGATGCAGCAGGTACTGGAGAAGCAGGGGGCCTTCCGCTACCTCGACGCCGTGCCGCTCACGATCACCGCCAAGGAACACCGGCCCGCGTACGGCAGCGACGGCGACTATTTTTCCAAGCCCAGCGCCGAGGAGATGGTCGACAAGATCTACGCATTGATGAACGAGTCGGACCCGGACCGGTTCCCAGCCTTATACGGCAATTAAAGAAGGATTACTTATTGCGGATTTGCTGGAGTGTAAACTCCGGTGTCTCGACCGTGTTGCTGCGGTTGAGTGCGCGGTCGAAAATGGTAATGCGCAGTTTCAGCGTCTTGATGTTGAACAGCACATTGAATCCCGTTGACGCCATCCCGTACCGGATTTTTCCATCCAGCGCGGTGCTGCGGCTGAGGTCGCGCGAAAGGATGGGAAAGCGCCCGTCGAAGGTGATGCCGCACTGCGGATAGGCAAACTCCTTGGTCCAGTCGAACTCGGTAAAGGATCCATCGTTGTTTTTCACGAGGTAGTCTACGATGATGTTATAGTGGTATGGGTTTCGCTGGAAATAGAATGTGTCCACCTGGTTATTGATCGTCATGATTTCCCAGTTGACACAGTTGTACGGCTTGGAGAACGGCGGCAGCGTGTCGTAGTTGGGGTTGGTTCGTTTTGTACGGTAGGTGATGTAGATGTTCTCCGGTCCGCCCGGGTAATAGTAGCCAAGCTGGCTGTTGGGTATCGTATCAAAGAATGTCCGGCTCTGGTAGGGAAACAGGGTGTCTTTCGGATCGTTTGCATCCAGTCCCATGTCGCCGTCGCCGTCCTTGAAGCTGACGATTACGATCAGGGAGTCGGGGTCGGAGGTATTGGACACATCCACGAACGTTACCGTTTCGAATTCAATCGACGGGGTGTTCGAATATTCGGGTGGATCGAAACAGGACAGCAGGAAAAGGGCTATGAAGCCTGCGAATGCCAACCCGGTTCCTGCGCGTTTCATTATATGTTATACCTTTATAACCCCGCAAAATTCAGCACGCGTGCAGACTTTTGAAAGCTTTGGCAGCGATTTATATCCCCCTAACGATGCCGCGTTCGATGAAATTGCGTTGCGCCTCTTTCGTTTTCAGGCTCAACATAACCCGGTTTATCGACAATACCTCACTTATATCGGGGTAGCCGCCGCGGAGATTGACGAAGTAACCCGGATACCCTTTCTTCCCATATCGCTCTTCAAGACACAGGAGGTTCGCACGGGCGATTGGAATGCAGAGGCCATCTTCACCAGCAGTGGCACCACCGGCATGTCGGTCAGCCGCCATGCTATCCCTTCGCGACTGAGCTACCTGCGGCACAGCCAGCGGATATTTGAGTCGTTCTACGGCCCCTTGCGCAACTACCATGTGTTGTGCCTGTTACCGTCGTACCTCGAGCGCACCGGCTCGTCGCTGGTGGCGATGGCCGATCATTTCATCCGCGAAAGCGATTCGGATGAATCCGGGTTTTTTCTTCACGACCTGGAGCGATTGGCGAAGAAGTTGGCTGCCCTGAGGGGTTCACGGAAAGTTCTCTTGCTGGGCGTCACCTTTGCCTTGCTGGATCTGGCCGAAGATCACCCGATGGATTTGAGTCATTGCGTGGTGATGGAGACAGGCGGGATGAAGGGCCGGCGCCCGGAGATCACACGCGAGGAATTGCATGCCATTTTGCGGGATGCCTTTCAGGTTTCGGCGGTACATTCCGAGTATGGCATGACAGAATTGCTGTCGCAGGCCTATTCCCCGGGAGAGGGGATTTTTCGGTGCCCGCCGTCCATGCGGGTGGTTTTGAAGGAGGTCAACGACCCGTTTTCGGCCAGAAACCTTACATCTGGCCTGATAAATGTAGTAGACCTTGCAAACGCCCATTCCTGTGCATTTGTTGAAACCCAGGATTTAGGAAGGTGGCAGGAGGGTGGTCACTTTGAGGTACTTGGCCGTATAGATGCGAGCGACGCCCGTGGCTGCAATTTGCTGGTCGAGTAGGCGTTTTTAGCGACAAAACGACAAAAAATCACGTCGAATTTGGATTAGAGTCATTGTTCCCTATTTTTGCTTGAAGTAAACACGTAGCTATGAAGAAAGTACTTGCCTTCCTCGCCCTTGTTGTGTTCCTGGCCTCCTGCAGCCAGTATACCTGCCCCACCTACAGCAAAAAAGAGGTGAAGCGGCCGGTTGAGAACCGCATCTAGGCCCCTTTAGGCGTATTTTTTTACGTCCTCGGCCTTGATCGTGTCGCCGGCCATAATGACCAGCCGTTCGATGACGTTCCTGAGCTCGCGGATGTTTCCAGTCCACGGGTAGTCCTCCAGTAGCTTTTCCGCCTTCGGGTCCAGTTTCTTCTTCTTGGACCCATACTCTTCCGACAAGTCTGTCAAAAACTTATCCGCCAGCATGGCGATGTCTTCCTTGCGTTCGGCCAACGCCGGCACGGCAATGAGGATGACGCCGAGACGGTGGTAGAGGTCTTCGCGGAACCGGTTTTCAGCAATCTCCTTCTTCAGGTCCTTGTTGGTGGCAGCCAGCACCCGCACATTCACCGGGATGTCCTTTTCACCACCCACCCGTGTAATCTTGTTCTCCTGCAACGCCCGCAGCACCTTGGCCTGCGCAGCCAGGCTCATGTCGCCGATCTCGTCCAGGAACAGTGTGCCGCCTTCAGCCTGTTCAAATTTTCCGATCCGCTGCTTCACGGCAGAAGTGAACGATCCTTTTTCATGCCCGAAGAGTTCGCTCTCGATGAGTTCGCTCGGAATGGAGGCGCAGTTCACTTCCACAAAGGGGCCGCCACTGCGGTTGCTCTTTTCGTGGATGGCGCGGGCAACAAGTTCTTTGCCACTCCCGTTCGGTCCGGTGATGAGCACCCGGGCGTCGGTGAGTGCTACCTTGTCAACCATTTCGCGCACGCGTTCCAGGGCGGCGGAGTTGCCGATCATCTCGTATTTGCGTGATACTTTCTTTCGGAGTGTTTTGGTTTCGCGGATCAGCGACTGCCGGTCGAGCGCGTTGCGCACCGTGATGAGCAGCCGGTTGAGGTCGGGTGGCTTTTGCAAAAAATCGTAGGCGCCCATGCGCAACGCATCAACCGCCATTTCGGTGGTGCCGTGGGCGGAGATCATCACAAACGGGCAGGAGACCCCTTTCGCCTTGGCTTTCTCCAGCACCTCCATGCCGTCCATCTTCGGCATCTTGATGTCGCAGAAGGCGAGGTCATAGGTGTTGGCCTCCAGCAGTTGAAGGCCTTCCGCGCCATCGCGCGCCTCGTCGATCTCCAGCTTCAGTTCTTTCTGGTCGAGGAGGATGTCTTTCAGTACGGCCCGGATGGAGGCTTCGTCTTCGATGATCAGAATCTTGGGCATGAGCAAAAATAGCGAAACCTGCTGCGCTTTCACGCAGCAGGTTCCATGTTAAAAAACGCAAGCCTGTAAGCCGGGTTCTGTTTCCCGCCCCGAGGGTATCGGGGACAGAACTCCTATCATTTATCTGGCGTCGTCATCGCTGACGGGCTCAATCAGCCTACCCGCCCCGACAGCCGTCCTGGCGGAAGGCATTGAGCGAGCCGCTCAAGGATCGGGGCTGTTTGGCCTTTCAACGCGTAAGGTTTGCCATGCCCCCGGTGTCACCACCGGGGCGGTGGGCGCTTACTCCACCTTTTCACCTTTTCCTCCCGGGACACGTCCCGGGGGGTAGTCTGTTTTCTGTGGCACTCTCTGGCCCCTGGCTTTAAGACCAGGGTCCTTCCTGTTAGGAAGTACGCCGCTCTGTGTTGCCCGGACTTTCCTCCCGGATCAGCAGCTTACGCCACTAACCCGCGCGATAGGACAGCTTGCACTGCAAAGGTAGGAAAATAGTGGATAGTGGTCAGTGGATAGTGGGGGCTAGGGGGTGATGTATGGAATGTTCAAAAACTAACTGACAACACTGACTCCTCACTAACCACCATCCACTACTAGTGTACGTCCGTGCCCGACAGCTTCATCTCGTACTGGTCGGCGATGTTGGCCACTTCCTGGAGCATCTCCTTGATGTCGCCCTCATCCACGCCCGCCAGCGACGAGACGGCCTCTACCTGGAGGTAGTTTTCGGCGATCATGAACCGGCAGTAGTTGAAGAACGAGGTCTGTTCCAGCAGCATGCGGAAGTCGATGTCGTTCTTCATCGGGCATACCTTGGAGGTGAAAATGATCACCTTCCGGTTGTACAGGCTGCTCTGCTTGATGTTCCCCATGACGGTCTGGAACCGGCCCCCGGAAACAGGAACAATAATGACGGACAGGGTCGGGGTGTATTCAATGTATTGGCCGCGGATCTCCTCGGCGTAGCGTTTCATGAAGGCGGTCAGGTCCATAGGTGTGGTTGATTCTGCGACTTGAATTTACTGAAAAACAGGGAGAGTTGGATATATCACGCAAAGCGCGCCAAGGCGCCATAAGACGCAAAGTTGTTCGTGGCTTGTTACGGCTTTGCGCCTTACTTGCGTCTTTGCCCCTTCGTGTGAACCACCATCAGAAGTACAGCACATGGAACCGGCGTTGGATATATCACACAAAGCGCGCCAAGGCGCCATAAGCCGCAAAGTTGTTCGAGGCTTGATAACGACTTTGCGCCTTACTTGCGTCTTTGCGCCTTCGTGTGAACCACCATTAGAAGTACAGCACATGGAACCGGCGTTGGATATATCACGCAAAGCGCGCCAAGGCGCCATAAGACGCAAAGTTGTTCGAGGCTTGATAACGACTTTG
>JAYRXB010000383.1:0-2934 GCA_041917735.1 Cyclobacteriaceae bacterium | reverse complement strand
GGGGTCAGTGAGGTGCTGCGGAATCTCATGGCCGAGTTTTACTTCACGATGGGGTTGGCAGGAATCAACAAGGTTAACGAAATCACTCCGGACACGTTAGCCCGCTAGGCGCCATTCACTTACTTTTGTGCGAGACGTATGAAGCAATACCTGTTGATTTTCCTCTTTTTTGTCGTGCTGTCCGCGGAAGCGCAGTTTTGGAAGAAGTCGACATCGACCACGCCGACGGCAGCAGAGGTGACCAAGGCTTTGAAAGAAGCACTCCAACAGGGGGCAACGAAAGGAGCCTCCCAGGTCTCGCAATTGGATGGATACTTCAAGAACGCGGAGATCAAGATTCCATTTCCCCCGGATGTGCAGCTCGTGGAGACCAAGATGCGTGCCCTCGGCATGGGCAAGCAGGTGGATGAGTTTGTGCTTTCGCTGAACCGCGCCGCCGAAGATGCGGCCAAACAAGCGGCACCAATCTTTGTGAGTGCGATTCAGAAGATGACCATTGAAGACGCCTACGCCGTTCTGAAGGGTGAACCCGATGCGGCCACCCAATACCTCAGTCGTACCACCACGCCGCAATTGAAGGAAAAATTCATGCCCATCGTGAAGAGTTCATTGGATAAGGTTAATGCCACACGGTACTATGCCGACCTCATTGGCTACTACAATCGTGTTCCCTTTGTTCAGAAAGTCAACCCGGATCTGACCGGGTACGCTACCGACAAGGCAATCCAGGGCCTCTTCGTCATGATTGCCAAGGAAGAGAAGAATATCCGCAAGGATCCGCTGGCGCGGACGACGGACCTGTTAAAGAAAGTATTTTCCAGTGTAACCAAGTAGAAGCGATGTTCATCGGTCATATTGGTGCTGGCCTTGCCTTAAAGCGAATTGCTCCGCAGCTTAACCTTGGCTGGTTGATGTTGTCTTCCTTCCTCCTTGATATCCTGCTTTGGTGTTTTGTTCTTTTCGGTATCGAATCGGTAGTTATACCCGTCAATTACGAACAGCTCCGCTACCTGACTTTCATTTTTCCGTATTCGCACGGTCTCCTTGCTGTGGGGGCATGGGCGCTTTTTTCGTATGCGTTGGTGAATGCAGGAACGAAGGTTAAGCGATTTGCACTGGCGGCGAGCCTGGGAGTTATTTCACATTGGGTACTTGATGTCCTGGTTCACCCCCCGCAAATCCCGCTATTCTTCAGCGGATCGCCCATGTTTGGACTATCGCTGTGGAATAACCTGGCGGTTGAATCAATTCTGGAGGTGGCCCTGCTTGGGGCAGGACTCATGCTGTATTTCGGTGCCACGGTGGCCACTACCTTTACGGGTCGCTATGGCATGCTAATCTCGCTCACCATCATCTCCATACTGGCTATAGGCGGTCAATGGCTTGGGCCGGCGCCGCAGAATGGACTACAGGTAGCGTCGAGTTCCTTGGGGTCTCTCGCGCTGCTGCTATTACTTTCCTTCGCTTTAGATCGCACACGAACCACAAAATTGTTATGACGCTATTCCAAAAACACCAGTCGACACTTCAACAGGCCATCAAGGCGCTGCATGACCGCACCTACTATGCTGCATTCCCCGAAAATCCTGCACCGCAGGTCTACGGTGAAACTGCAGACGCCGACGGAAAGGCGCGTTTCACCGCGCAATGCGGGCAGAAGTTTATGGAATTGAAACAGTCCGGCGAAGACGGTTGGGCGGGACAGGAAGAGTCGCCCTACCTCCAGGAGCCACTCAAGATTTCCTACCCGGTTTTTGGAGTGTCCAAGCTGATCGATCGGGCAACCAAGGCGTTTGGCGAGTGGCGGAAGGTTTCTGTCGATGACCGTGCCGGCATTCTTCTTGAATCCCTGGAGCGGGTAAGGGGGCGTTTCTTTGAGATCGCCCATGCGACAATGCACACCACAGGCCAGGGATACATGATGGCCTTCCAGGCATCGGGTCCGCATGCGGCTGACCGTGCGCTGGAAGCCATCGCCGCCGGCTATGAAGAATTGGGACGCTTCCCGGCGTCAGCCGTTTGGGACAAGCCGATGGGCAAGTTCAACCTTCAACTCAAGAAGGAATGGCGCGCGGTTCCCAAAGGGATTTCAGTCGTGATCGGCTGCTCCACATTTCCCACCTGGAATTCTGTGACGGGCATTTATGGAAGCCTGATGACCGGCAACCCGGTGATCGTGAAGCCGCATCCGGGTGCTATCCTTCCCATTGCGCTTGTCGTCGCGGAAATTCAGAACGTCCTCGCCGAAAACAAACTGGATCCGAATACCTGCCAGCTGGCGGCAGACACCTTCGATAAAATGATTACCAAGGAGTTGGCGGAGCATCCTTCCGTGAAACTCATCGACTTTACCGGAAACTCCCTGTTTGGATCCTACCTCGAGGGGCTGCCGGGGAAGACGGTCTTTACCGAGAAGACTGGTGTCAACTCCGTGATCCTGGATTCGGTGGACGATGTGGACAAAGTGGCGGCCAACCTGGCCTTTTCAGTTAACCTCTACAGCGGGCAGATGTGCACAGCACCGCAGAACTTCTACATCTCCCAGGGTGGAATTCGGACCCCGGCCGGCACGGTGTCTTTCGACGAATTCGCCCAGAAGTTTATCATGCAACTCAACAGCCTGATCGATAACCCGAAGGCAGCTCCTTTTGTATTGGGTGCCATCCAGAACCCAAAGACCAAAGAGCGCGTCATCGAAGCTGAGAAGCTTCCGGGGAAAGTTTGGCTTAAATCACGCGTGTTTGAAAACCCGATGTTCAAGAATGCCCGCCTGATTACGCCGGTTGTGGTAGAAGTGGACGCCACAAAGAAGGACATCTTCAGCAAGGAGCTCTTTGGGCCGATTGCCTTGCTGATCAAAACAAAGGATACCGATCAGTCCATTTCGTTGGCAAAGGAAATGGCCCAGAACCACGGCGCGATTTCTTGCGGAGC
>JAYRXB010000382.1:0-2820 GCA_041917735.1 Cyclobacteriaceae bacterium | reverse complement strand
TCTTTTTACCCTCCTCCTCGGCGGCCTGCAGCAGCATCTTTTCGATGTGCTTCAATTTCAGGTTGGCTTTCGAAGGTCCTTCGAGGCGTACGACGTTCAGTAGGGTGAACTCCGCATGCAGGGGGCCGGCCATGCGCAGGGCAAACCGAATGGCTACCCGGGAAAGCGGCGAAAAATCTGTGAGCAGGACAATCTTGGGAGGTTTCATGGCGCTGGAGTAACAGTCAAATTTAACCCATTCAGGCCCAACAGCAAAAAATCAGGGCTCCGCTCATCATCTCCGCGCGCCGCAAGTTACTTTTGTGTCTTCGGAACCCGCGCTAACTCATGAAAACACTGTCACTGCTCCTCGTATCCCTGCTGCTCGCTGTCAACCTGATGGCTCAGCCCATGCCCGGTAAACTTCGCGCCCACGTTTCCTTCCTGGCCAGCGACGAACTGCAAGGGCGCGGAACCGGGACGGAAGGCGAAAAACTCGCCGCCAAATACCTCGTTTCACAATTCAGAAAGCTAAAGCTCAAGCCTTACGGCGACAACAAAACCTACCTTCAGACATTCGACTTCAAAGGCGGATTGCACGGTACCGGTGAGCCCGGCAAAGCTTCCAACATCGTCGGCTTTCTCGACAACGGCGCACCGACCACCGTGGTCATCGGCGCACACTATGATCACCTCGGCACCGGAACCCAGGGCAGCTCGCTGGACCCTAACCCAACTGGCAAGATCCACAACGGTGCAGACGACAATGCGTCCGGTGTAGCCGGCGTTCTTGAGTTGGCCCGGTACTACAAGTCAAACAAGGTGAAGGAAAAGAACAACTTCCTGTTCATTCTCTTCTCCGGCGAAGAACTGGGCTTGTATGGATCCGATTATTATGTCGAACACCCAACGATCGATCTCGGAACGGTGAATTTCATGATCAACCTGGATATGGTCGGTCGCCTGGATCCAAAAAATGGAGGGCTGTCGGTAAGCGGGTCAGGCACGAGCCCCGGGTGGGAGCCGCTGCTCAAGAGCCTGAGCACCCCGGAAGTTCCCATCACCACCGACTCGTCCGGCACGGGCCCTTCGGACCACACGAAATTCTACCTGAAGAAAATTCCGGTGCTTCATTTCTTTACCGGCTCACACAGTGACTACCACAAGCCCTCGGATGACGCCGAGAAAATCAACTACGAGGGTGAAGTGGCCGTCCTCCAAACCATCATCAAAGTAGTGGATACCATGGATAAGGAACCCAAACTCGCTTACCTGACTACTAAGAGCAAATCGATGGGTGGTGCCCGCGCATTCAAGGTAACAATGGGGGTCATGCCCAGCTACTCCAGCAAAGCCGCAGGCCTGAAGGTGGATGGCGTATCCGAAGGGAAGCCTGCACAAAAGGCCGGCATTCTCGCCGGTGATATCATCACGCAAATCGGTGACCTCCCGATCAAGGACATGGAGTCCTACATGGATGCACTGGGCAAGTTTGAGAAGGGCCAGACCGTGCCGGTAAAACTCCTTCGCGAAGACAAGGAAATGATTGTCAGCGTAACGTTCTGAGCCGTTAGCGCTTGAGGAACTTGAAGGCATGATGGTTCATGCCCGGTTTCTTTACATCCATCAGGTAGTATCCCGACGGCAGGTCCTTGACACGGACCCGAACTTCGTATTCATCCACCACTTCCGTTTCCACCGCCAGGTTGTTACCGATGATGGAATGGAGTTCGAGTGTTACCTCCCTGGCAATCGGTTGTTCGAACTTCAAATGAAGGTAATCAACGGCAGGGTTGGGATACACGTGAGCCGCTCTGAGGACGTCGTTTCCAGGAGACGCCAGCGTTTCCGACGTCTGTCCGTTGGCCAGGGTGGCCAGGAGGACAAGCGCGAGACATGCCAGGGTTGTGTAAAACTTCCTCATCACAGGTTATATACTCTATAGACGCAAATGGTAGGCCAAAAGTTTAATTATCCCACAATTTTCACCCATTTGGGGCGTTGAGGGTGCCTTTTGGGCTACTACTCCATGAAGTTCCGGGTAGTCGGTGTCATTTTGGCACCACAATGCCAATCTGAAACCGTAGGCAATCCAATACTCCTACTCCAGGGTCTTAAAGGCTGCGGGCAGGAAATCAACCAGGTCGCCAGCCAGGAGGCCATTCAGTCCATGCTCCCGCGCAGCGATATCGCCCGCCAGGCCATGAAGGTACACGCCGAGCAGCGCCGCCGCTTTGGAGGCATATCCTTGTGCCAACAATGCCGTCAGCACGCCAGTCAGCACATCACCGGTTCCACCGGTAGCCATGCCAGGGTTACCGGTACAGTTGAAATAGATTTCACCTTCCGGCGTAGCCACAGCGGTATGTACTCCTTTCACCAGCACAATGCTCTTCAATTGACGGGCAAGGGCCAGCTGCCGGGCTAATCGATCAAAGTCGTTTTCCCATTTGCCCGTCAATCGTTCGAATTCCCGGGGATGCGGAGTAAGAATGCTCCCACGGGGAACCAGGTGTAACAATTCACGATGAGCGGCCAACAGGTTGAGTGCGTCCGCATCAATCACCATGGGCTTGCCCGATTCCAGCAAGTCCCGCAACGCCGGAAGAGTTTCAGCCGATTGTCCGATGCCCGGACCCACGCCTACCGCATCAAACACGCCTGCATCGGGTGACTGTGTGATCGCATCCTCCGTCACATCCGGGGATACCATCGCCTCGGGAACTGCAGTCTGCAGAATCACAATGCCGCAGGCTGGAATATGTGCTGTGAGCAGACCGACACCGGAGCGCAGCGCGGCCCGGGCCGCGAGTACGCCAGCACCCATCTTGCCCAGGCTGC
>JAYRXB010000381.1:0-2917 GCA_041917735.1 Cyclobacteriaceae bacterium | reverse complement strand
GTGCCATGGGCGTTTGCGCCGACAATACCGCCAAGGAAATGAAGATTACCCGCGAAGAACAGGATGCCTTTGCAATCTCTTCCTACAAGCGGTCGGCAGCAGCCTGGGCAGCCGGCAAGTTCAAGGATGAAGTCATCCCGGTAGAACTCATCGGCAAAAAAGGAGAAGTGACCCTTTTCGCTGAAGACGAGGAATACAAGAATGTCACCTTCGACAAGATTCCCGGTCTGAAACCGGTATTCACGAAAGAAGGGACAGTGACCGCCGCCAACGCATCGACCATCAACGATGGCGCTGCCGCCGTGGTACTCATGAGCAAGGAGAAAGCGAAAGAACTGGGTGTCACCCCGATCGCGAAGATTCTCGGCTTTGGCGACGCGGCACAGGATCCGATGTGGTTTACTACTGCTCCTTCCCTCGCCATCCCCAAGGCCATGAAAATGGCTGGTGTCGACAAGAAAGACGTGGCCTACTATGAAATCAACGAAGCCTTCTCGGCTGTTGCGCTGGCCAACAACATCAAACTGGGACTGGACAACAACATGGTAAACGTCAACGGCGGCGCGGTA
The DNA here is from genome assembly GCA_041917735.1 of Cyclobacteriaceae bacterium. Classification (GTDB taxonomy): domain Bacteria; phylum Bacteroidota; class Bacteroidia; order Cytophagales; family Cyclobacteriaceae; genus ELB16-189. The sequence goes on along the minus strand of JAYRXB010000381.1, from coordinate 2,348 downwards.
GCCCTGGGTCACCCGCTAGGCGCTTCCGGTGCTCGCATCACCATCACGCTCGCCAATGTGCTGAAGCAGAACAACGCGTCTATCGGCGTGGCCGGTATCTGTAATGGTGGTGGAGGGGCTTCGGCACTGGTAATTGAACGCGTATAGGTCACCGAATACACACACCCTTTCAAAGAACGAGAGAGTGACCACCGCAAAGACGCAAAGACGCAACGGCGCAAAGGGTCTCAAAGAGCTTTGCGTTACTTCGCGTCTTAGCGACTTGGCGGTGGTTACCGACTCTTTCCGCTAGGCAGGAGAAAAGTTCTTCCTAACGCACAACACGCAGTTCATCAAACCGTTTTAGCTTTGTACCTGCATGCGAAGCACCCTGGTCCTGGTTTTTCTGATGGTTGCCATCGCCGCCGAAGCGCAGAAGCTGCGGGCGGTGAAGAACTATTGGGATGGATCGAAGCGAAGATTGCGCGAAGATTACTACGTCACCATCGAGAACGACAACATCCTGGAGGGCCCCTACAAACGGTATTATTCCAACGGCCAACTGGAAATGGAGGGTGCGTTTCTCGACGGCAAACGCCACGGTAGCTTTAAGGAGTATTTTCCCAACGGCCAACTTCAGCGGTTGATCACCTACCGCAACGGCCTGCGCCATGGGCCGGTGGAAGTGTACGACGAATCCGGTACACGATTACAGAAGGGACAATATGAAAACAACCACCTCGTCGATAGCGTGAAGTCGTTTTACCTTACCGGCCAGACACGGCACGAGTCCGCCTTTGTAAAAGGAAAGCCCGATGGCATTCTGAAAGAGTACTACCCCTCGGGTAAAATCTGGAAGGAGATCAGCTACCGTAACCAGAAGCCAAACGGACTCACGACCACCTATTATGAAGACGGCAAGAAGCAGGCGGAAGCCAACTTCAAGGATGGCGTGATTAACGGATTCTATAAGACCTACTATCCAAACGGACAACTGGAGACCATCTCCACCATGAAAGACGGCGAGAAGACCGGGCAGTTCAAGAACTACGACAGCGAAGGGCATTTGCTGCTTGAAGGTTACTTCACGAATGGGCGCCTGACCGGGGAAAACCTGGGCTACTTTCCCAGTGGCACGCTCCGCCATCGATTTGAATACGTCGACGGAGCCAAGGTTGGGACCAACCTGGAGTACCATCCCAACGGAAAAGTAAAAACCCGGGAGGTGGTATCACCCAATGGCCTTGAACTGCGGGAAGAAGAATTCCGGTCCGATGGTTCGCTGCTGTACGAGAAGAGCTTCCGGAAACAGAAACCCCAGGGTACCTGGCGGTTCTACTTTCAGGATGGTAAAACCGACAGTGTAAAGGAAACGTATGACAACGGGAAGCTGCATGGGCTGCGTACGCTGTACTATCCGACCGGCGAAAAGCGGCTCACGGAGGAGTACCAGTTCAACCTGATCACCGGAACCGTCACCAACTACTTTGAAAACGGCAAGCCATCCATGGTCGAAGCGTATCGTTCAAGCCGGCCGCATGGGCTGCACACGGCCTACCATCCCAACGGGCAGATTAAAGAACAGGGAGAGTTCGTCGCAGGGAAGCGGCACAAGACGTGGACCGAATACGACGAGCAGGGCAACGTGGTGAAAACCTATGTGTTCCAGGCAGGGATTTTGGTAGAAGACAAGAAATAGTTTCTGCATTCCTTTGCGTCTTTGCGGTGAATACCAACACTTTCCGTAAGGCAGGAGACACTCGGTTCATTGCCTAGTCCAGAAAAAAATCCATCCTCATCCCTCACTTTTCACTTCATTTTCGGAGTTTCGCACTGCCAAAACGCATTTCCATCCATGGCAGCGATCAAGGAGACCAATTTCAAATTTCCGGGGCAAACCGGGTTTTACCGCGGCAAAGTCCGCGATGTTTACTATTTCGGCGACCGCATGGTCATGGTGGCCACCGACCGCATCTCCGCCTTCGACGTGGTGCTCCCCCGCGCCATCGATGACAAAGGGCGCGTGTTAAACCAGATCGCCGCCATGAACCTGGAGGCGACCAAGTCACTCGTGCCCAACTGGGTGCAAGCCGTTCCCGACCCCAACGTTACCGTCGGATTCCGGTGCGACACGTTCCCGGTAGAGATGGTGGTCCGTGGCTACCTTGCGGGGCATGCCGGGCGCGAATACCGTGCCGGGAAACGCACCCTCTGCGGTGTCACACTACCGGAAGGGCTTCATGAAAATGATAAGCTGCCGCAGCCAATCATTACACCTACCACCAAAGCGCACGTAGGTCACGACGAAGACATCTCCCGGGAAGAAATCCTTCGACGTAAACTCGTGAGCGAGGAAGACTACGCGACCC
>JAYRXB010000380.1:0-5060 GCA_041917735.1 Cyclobacteriaceae bacterium | reverse complement strand
TGGAATGCTCGTTCGGTATCGCGTAGTGGCTCCTGGTATCGTAAGCGGGCCGGAAGTCGTGGTGGCCCAGGAAGGGTTGACGGTAGTACAACGGGACGGCAAATTTGGTTTTGTGGATGAGCGTGGCCGCTTGCGCATTGCCAACCGCTACGAGGATGCCCGGAATTTTCAGGAGGGCCTTGCTCCTGTTCGCATCCTGGGCAAGTGGGGATTCATTGACAAAGCGGACCAGATCGTCATTCACCCGGCTTATGACCAGCCATCACAATTCATCAACGGAGTTGCCATTGTGAGACGCGCCGGGCGTTATGGAATCATTGATCGCGAAGGAAATACGCGGCTGGAACTGCGCTACGATAGTATCCGCCACGTGGATGCCCGCTCGTTGCTTGTCTTTCTCCACGGTTACGCCGGGCTGGCGGACGGCAAGGGCGACATTCTCCTCGAACCACGATTTGACAGTATACAGCCTGTAGATGACGACCGTGTCATCGTGGGGCAATCGGGACGCTTCGGGTTGCTTACACGCGACGGCCTCAGTGTATTCCCCATCAAGTACCAGGCACTGCGGTACAACCCGGCTACACGAACATACTTTGCCAGCGAACCGGCTGCCTGGGAATCGTTCGCGATGCCAAAATAAAAAGGGGCACCAGGCCCCTTTTCAAAACACATATAAGTCTGATTACTGCTTCGGCGGCGTGCTGGAAGATCCGGCAGCCGGGCTGGTCCCCGAAATGGATTGCCGCATCTCCGTGTCCGCTTTCACGTTCTGCATCTTGTAGTAGTCCATCACGCCCAGGTTGCCGTTGAGGAAAGCGGCCGCCATGGCTTTGGGAATTTCTGCTTCGGCCTGGATCACATTCGCGCGGGCTTCCTGTGCTTTCGCGATCATCTCCTGCTCCAACGCCACCGCCATTGCCCGACGCTCTTCCGCACGGGCTTCCGCAACCTTGAGGTCTGCGGCAGCCTGGTCGGTCTGGAGTTTGGCACCGATGTTGGCACCAACATCCACGTCGGCGATGTCGATGGAGAGAATTTCAAAGGCGGTTCCTGCATCGAGGCCACGGGATAGCACCAGCTTGGAAATCTTGTCCGGGTTCGCGAGCACCTCTTTGTGCGACTGCGCCGAACCAATGGACGTAACAATGCCTTCACCCACGCGTGCCAGGATGGTGTCTTCGCCGGCACCGCCCACGAGTTGGGCAATGCTGGCGCGCACGGTAACACGCGCCACCGCAATAAGTTGAATGCCGTCGGCAGCGACCGCTGCCACTTTGGGTGTCGTAATCACTTTCGGGTTTACGGAAATCTGAACAGCCTCAAACACATCGCGGCCGGCCAGGTTGATGGCCGTTGCCTGCTTGAAGGTGAGGCTGATGTTGGCCTTTTCGGCTGAGATCAACGCACGGATTACGTTGGGTACATTTCCTCCTGCCAGGTAGTGCGTCTCCAATTCCCGCGTGGTGACCTGGAGGCCGGCCTTGGTGGCGGTGATCAGGGAGTTGACAATCACACTCGGTGGCACTTTCCGGATACGCATCCCGATGAGTTCGCCGATGGTTACGCGCACACCCGCAAAGATGGCCGTGATCCACAACCCAACAGGGACAAAGTACATGAACAGGAAGAAGGCAATGATGCCTATGAACAATAGAAATAGAAACGGTAGCTCTGCCATAAAAAGAAGATTTAAGATAGTGGTTCAACGATGATTTGGTTCGCGTTCACCTGGGTGACGCGTATGCGGGTACCTGCCTCGAGGTATATGCCCAGCGTGCGGACTTCAAAGGTCCGGGAAAGAAGTTCCGCCTTTCCCACCGGCCGCAGGGCCGACAAGGTGGTTCCTTCAACGCCGGGAATCACTCCCTCCAGTTCGCCTTCATTTACTTTGCTGTCGATGGTGGACTTCAGCGAGAACCGCCCCCACACATTCGCCTTAAAGGCATAGACAAGGACAACGCCGGATGTAACCGCGGTCACTGCGGCAATGGTCCAGCCTGTGGAGCCACCGAAATACCGGAAACCCAATCCAACCCCAATCGCCATGAGCACGAAGCCCACCAGGCCCACCAGGGTCGTACCCGGTACGAAAATGATCTCCGCAATAACCAACGCCAGGCCGACGATGATCAGGGAGAGGATGGTGATCCATTCAACCATAGGCGAAAGATAGTCAATTACTGTTGCTAGTAGGCGCGGGCAAACAGTACGCGTCCCGTCGACGGTTTGCCGGAATACACGCACGTTCCGGCTTCCGGCTGCTGGTCCAGGGGAATGCAGCGAATGGTGGCCTTCGTTTCTTCCTTGATTTTTTGCTCCGTCTCCGGGGTTCCATCCCAGTGCGCCAGGACAAAGCCGGCCTTTTCATCAAGCACCCGCTTGAATTCCTCGAAGGTATCCACCCGGGTGGTATTGCTCTCCCGGAATGCCAGCGCCCGGTTGAAAAGGTTCTTCTGAATATCGTCAAGCAACGTGGTAATGGCCGGCACAATGCCATCCATTTTCATGACCTGCTTCGCTTTGGTATCGCGGCGAGCCACTTCCAGCGTTCCGCTTTCCAGGTCCCGCGGACCAACTGCGATGCGCACCGGTACACCTTTGAGTTCGTATTCAGCAAACTTGAAGCCCGGCTTTTGCGTGTCGCGGTTATCGAACTTCACGGAAAGTCCCGCCTTTCGCAAGTCGGCGATTACCGGCTCGATGGCGGCAGTTATTTTGCTCAATTCTTCATCGCTGCGGAAGATCGGCACAATGACCACATGCAGCGGCGCCAGGCGAGGCGGGAGAATCAGTCCGTCGTCATCGGAGTGAGCCATGATAAGCCCGCCGATGAGTCGCGTGCTCACACCCCACGATGTACCCCAGACGTAATCCAGTTTCCCTTCCCGGGTGGAGAATTGGACGTCGAAAGCGTGTGCAAAGTTTTGCCCAAGGAAATGCGAGGTTCCGGCTTGCAGCGCCTTGCCGTCTTGCATGAGCGCTTCGATGCAATACGTATCCACGGCGCCCGGAAAACGCTCGCCTTCGCTCTTCCTTCCCTTCACGACGGGTACGGCCATGAATTGTTCTACAAAGTCGGCGTACACATCGAGGATGAGTCGGGTCTCCTTTTCGGCTTCTTCCCGAGTAGCGTGGGCCGTATGCCCTTCTTGCCAGAGGAACTCGGCCGTGCGAAGAAACAGCCGGGTGCGCATTTCCCACCGCACCACGTTCGCCCACTGATTAATCAGGATCGGCAGGTCGCGGTACGACTGAATCCACTTCTTGTAAGTGTTCCAGATGATGGCTTCCGACGTGGGGCGCACGACGAGTTCTTCTTCCAGTTTCGCCTCCGGATCTACCATCAACTTGCCCGGTTTGGCCGGGTCGTTCTTAAGACGGTAATGCGTGACGATCGCGCACTCTTTGGCAAAGCCTTCGGCGTTCTTTTCTTCCGCCTCGAACATGCTCTTGGGCACGAACAGCGGGAAATAGGCGTTGACGTGGCCCGTGTCTTTGAACATCTTGTCCAGGCCACGCTGGATGTTTTCCCACAGTGCATAGCCATAGGGCTTGATCACCATGCACCCGCGCACGTCAGAGTTCTCTGCCAGGTCCGCTTTCTTTACCAGGTCGACGTACCATTGCGCATAATCTTCCCCGCGGGTCGTAAGTTGCTTCGCCATTGCTTTTTTCTCGAATGAGGCGCAAATATAATCCAGGAGCCCCGAAATCGGGGTGAATTCGCACCCCGGCATACAAAACAGGGCACAATTTTCGTTGTTATTGGGAATCGGAGGGGGTAATTTTACGTTAATAGGTAAAGCAAGGGATTGTTAAAACACGGGCTATGAAAATGAAATACACCCTATTGGCTGCAGTCCTGACCATTTCAGGAGCTGCCGTCGCCCAGGAAGTGGATGACATGTATTTCACGGCACGCGACCGGGCACAGCACAACGAGCAGGCGAACGCGGCCCTGGCCATGCGGTATGCCGCAGAAGATCAGCAGGTGACGAAATCCAATCCGGTCAATCCTTCTGACAGCTATACCGGGAGGGGCGTCAACCCTGAATTCAGCGCGCAGCAAAAGAATGGAGCTGAAATCATCCAGGGCAATCCGGATTACTTCTTGGCTTCGTACAAACCCAAAGACATTAACACCAACCTGTATTCCGGGACGGGCACAACCCCGTACAACTGCGCCTGCAGCCCTTACTCGACCATGCCCTACGGCAGCTTTGTTCCGCAGGGAGGCTTTAACTCGATGTATGGGTTCGGTTACTCGCCCCACATGGGCTATATCGGCAATTATGCGCCGTATTCCTGGATGGGCTACAGCATGAGTCCCTATGGCTCGATGTGGTCGGTCGGCATGACGTATGGAATGGGCAGCATGTATAGTAGCCCCTATTATTATAGCATGTACCCGTACAGCTATGGCTCGGTTTACGCTCCCGTGGGCACGGGTGGTTACGATCCGATTCAATCCGTCAATGGACGCCGCCCGGTTCGTGCAAGTACAGTAAATCCTTCCTTCCCGACCGGCACAACGGGCTATGTGGCGACGGGCACCAACGGGCGCACACGCTCCACACGCACCGATTACTACGATCCGCAGTGGCGCAACGACCCCAACAATTTTCCTACCCGTTCCTACTCCTCCAGCGGACGTACGGCTGCTTTCGACAATGGCGGATCGACAGGTCGTAGCTGGATGAATTCCGATTCGTACGGTACGCGGAGCCGCTCCTCGTTCGATTCATTCGGTTCGAGCGGTCGCAGTTCCATGGGCTCCAGCGGTTTCTCCGGTGGAAGCAGCGGAGGAAGCAGCAGCGGCCGTTCACGCGGCAGAAATTAATCTTCTCCAATCACGCAAATGAACTTCAGGATCGTCGCGACGATCGCGGGCTTGGTGTGGCTGTCGGCGACGATCGCTGCCGCACAGAGCTTCGTGGAAGAAGCCTTGATGGTAAGCCGGACAATGGTCGGCGGCACCGCACGCATCCAGGGGCTCGGGGGGGCTCAAATTGCCCTGGGCGGCGACCTGAGTGCAGCGTACTCCAACCCGGCGGGCC
>JAYRXB010000379.1:0-2298 GCA_041917735.1 Cyclobacteriaceae bacterium | reverse complement strand
GGCTATTTCGCCCGGTGTTGAAATGCGGTTCAAGGCGATGCATGCGATGACGAGCCGGCTGCCCGAGGCTTCGCCCGTAGACATTGCTCCGTTGACCGGAACTACGACGGTAGAATGTCTTCAGTCTGGTGTCATGAATGGAGTGCTGGAAGAAATAAAAGGCATCCTGGGGCGTTACCGGGAGGACAACCCCGGCATCCGGGTGATTTTGACCGGGGGTGATGCTCATTTTTTTGAAAAACCTTTGAAACCTTTCATCTTTGTGGCCCCTGAATTGGTTCTTACAGGCCTCAACAGCATTTTGCTCCATCATGTCCATCCGTAGCTTGGTTTTCATTTGTCTCGCTGCCTGCCTTCTACTCCCAGGCAAAGCGATGGGACAGGCCGCGCGCAGCCCATTTTCTTCCTACGGACTGGGCGAGCAGTACGGAACTGCGCTGGCGCAAAGCCAGGGAATGGGTGGGGTGGGCTTTAGCAATCCCCAATTCCTGTCGGTAAACAATCAGAACCCGGCCATGCTGGTCTACAACCGGTTTACCACCTTTCAAGCCGGTGTGATCGGCGAATCACGAACCCAGCAATCGGATAGCATCACGGAGAAAAGTGGAAGTGGCAACCTGAACTACCTGGTGCTGGCCGTTCCGGTTATCGCCGGGTGGTGGAGCATGTCGTTTGGGTTAATGCCATATACGCGATTGAACTACCTGCTCAACTACCGCGAACCCATTCCGGGCACCAATGAGTTTGCTTCGATTGTCGAAGAGGGGTCTGGCGGAATCAATCAGTTTTATTGGTCCAACGGCGTTTCGCTGAACAAGAACATTTCCGTGGGAATCAAGTCAGCTTACCTCTTCAGTGCCACCGAAAGCAACTATGGCAACCTGCTCATTGATTCCAAGGTGCCGCTTTCCGCGAAGATCAATGACCGAACATTCATTTCAGACTTTGTTTTTCAACCAGCCATCCACATCCACCTCGACTCGCTGGGACCTAAGAACCACCGGCTGAATTTTGGAATCGTGTATGACCTGAAAGCTAACCTCGACGCCAAATTCAACCGTCGCATCGAACGCTGGAATGTGGCGGGCCTCCTCGATTCAACCACCGTCATTTCAAACCAGCCGGGTACCATTACCATGCCAGCCAATTTGATGCTCGGTATTTCCTACAGCCCCTATCCCTACAAGTGGATGGCTGCCCTGGATGGATCCTTTGCCGACTATTCCCAATACCGCGATTTGGAGGGTAAAAACCGCTTCGAGTCGAACAGTTGGCGAATTGCCGGTGGATTTGAGTACACCCCGGACCGTACCAGCCTGAGCAACTACCTGAAACGGATGACTTACCGAACGGGCGTTAGTATGGAGAATTACCCTTTTTTGGTGAACGGCAACACGGTGAGAGATTTTGGCATTACTTTTGGCGTCTCTTTACCAGTTAACCGCATTTCCAGCCTGGACCTGGCTATGAAGTGGGGAAAAAAGGGTGATAAAGCGCTAAATGCTATCGAAGAGAACTACTTCAAAATCTACTTTGGCATAACGTTTAATGACCAGTGGTTTATAAAGAGACGATTTGACTAACCTAACCAAACGTATACAGTGAATATGAAAGTCAGAGCCCTCATGATGTTGTTGGTTTTCCTGGGGACAGCTACGATCGGATGGTCCCAGTGCAAGGAAATCAAATGGCCTGAAGACAAGAAAAAGGCCGAAGAATGCGTCGCCCTGTGGGGGGATGCCCTCAAGGCGGGCGGCAATCTCAAGAGCGCCGTTCCTTCCATCCAGTGGATGCTCAACAACGCTCCCCAATGGAATACCAAGCTTTACATTGATGCCGTAACGGTTTACGACAAGCTGGCTGACGCGGAAGCAGACGCGGCCAAGAAATCCGTGCTCGTAGATTCGCTGCTGATGTTGCATGACATGCGCATCAAGAATTGCGGCGACGAGGTCAACGTCATGAACCGTAAGGCCTATGCTTCGTACAAGTATAACATCAAGAACAAAGAGCAACTGGAAAGCCTTTTGGCGCTTTATGACAAGGTGTTTGAAATCAGCGGCAACAACGTAACGGATGGCAACCTGGTGGCTTACATGACTACGGTAAAGGCCAACCGTGTTTATCTGAAAAAAATCACGGATCCAGAAATCATCCAGCGGTACGACAAAATCATAGCCGTAACTGACGCCAAAATCGCCGCAGCCAAAACACCAGCCGATGCCGACAAACTGAAGGGCTACAAGGACGCGGTTGACGCTCTCTTAATGGGTATGGTGAAAGTGGATTGCGATTTTG
>JAYRXB010000378.1:0-3887 GCA_041917735.1 Cyclobacteriaceae bacterium | reverse complement strand
GGGATTTCGCGACCAGCCGATGCACTTGGTTTAACGGTGGAGGTAGAAGGGAAGGAGTTGGAGGTGATCGGTGTGGTAAAGAACTTTCACTATGCGCCGCTCCGTTTCCCCATCGAAAGGTTCTTCTTCCGTCAGAACCCGGAGCGGTATACCTATGCCCATTTGCGGGTGCAGTCAGCCGATGCCTTTACCTTGTTTACCGAATTGGAAAATCGCTGGAAGGGTTTGACCGACCGCCGATTTGAAGGGCGCTTCTATGAGCAAGACTTGCAAGATGGCTACAGCATGTACCGTACGCTCATCAAGATCATTGGTTTCCTCGGCGTACTCGCCATCACCATTTCGCTCCTGGGGATGTTGGGGATGGTTGTCTATAGCGCAGAAACCCGGGTAAAGGAAGTGGGCATCCGCAAGGTCATGGGTGCCAGCGTGGCCGGCATTACGTTGCTGCTTTCGAAAGACTACCTGAAACTGATGTTGCTGGCTGTCCTGGTAGGGGCACCGGTCACCGCAGGACTGATCGGCTATCTCATGCCGTACATTCAATATTACAGTGTCACGCTAAACCTGGGGGATGTGCTGGTTGCTACGGTGATACTCGTAGGACTTGGTTTGGTCACTATTGCCTCGCAGACTTACCAAACGGCACGAATTAATCCCGCTGAGACGCTCCGGGCAGAGTAACTTGAGCCCTTTGGAACCCCAGGAACCCTTGGAATCGGAAGGACTACTTTTGACCCGAGGCAATCAAAAGGCAGGAACCAATTAGCAGCACACTGTACTCCACGCCATAGGTTCCATGCCCGACAACAAACCAGCCGTTCTTGGCGTGTACGAGGATGATACCCATAACCTGGTGGGCGACAAACCCAAGGGCGAGCGGTCGAGTCCATTTCCCTGCGGCCAAGGCAGCCCCGCCAACGATCTCGTAGACGGTGATGAACCACGCAACTACAAGTCCCATTGGAAATCCACGACTGTCCAGGAAGCCACCAAACTCATCAACCGTTCCCACGGCCGCACGAATAATGCCGTGAGCCATAAAGAGCCCCGCAACGAGGATGCGAAATCCAGTATAAGCGTACCCGTCCATGATTAGTGATTGGTGGCTATTGGCTGTTGGCTATTGGCTATTGGCACATTACTCCAAGGAGTCTCATGCCAGCGGGCGTGCACTTAACCGCATTCCCATTTTCAAATTTTCAAATCTTCCCGCCTGCCGTTAAGGGATCAAATGGGTCTGCCTAACCCGGTTTGGTCCACGAACTCAATCTGCATTCCAAAATGGCGGGCAGGCAAATTTTCAAATTGAAGCATGGGCAGGCTGACCAATGAGGGAACGCAACCATCAGGCGAGTTCCCTCATATCCACCGGCACCACCCTCGAAATTCCTTTTTCCACCATCGTCACCCCGTAGATTACATCGGTCGTCGTCATCGTGCGTTTGTTGTGCGTGACGATGATGAACTGTGAATCCTTGCTGAAGCTGCGGATGATGTTGTTGAACTTGTCGATGTTGGCATCATCGAGTGGTGCGTCTACCTCGTCGAAAATACAAAACGGTGCCGGCTTGAGCAGGTACATGGAGAACAGCAGGGCCGTAGCCGTGAGTGTTTTCTCTCCACCGCTCAACTGGTTGATGGTGAGCGGACGTTTGCCCTTTGGCTTGGCGATGATATCAATGTCGGACTCCAGCGGCCGCGACGGGTCGATCAGCTTCAGGTCGCAATCGTCGCCTTCGTTGAATAGCGAACGGAATACGGTGATGAAGTGCTCCTTGATCTTTTGGAAGGCCTCCATGAACGTCTGGCTGGCAACGCCTTCGATTTCGTTGATGGTGCTGAACAGCGATTCCTTCGCCTTGACGAGGTCGTCCTTCTGGGTGAGGATAAAGTCGTTGCGTTCCTTGATCTCGTTGTAGGCTTCCATGGCCATGGGGTTAATCGGTCCCATGGTATCGATGCGTTCGCGAACGCGGGTGACTTCCTGGCGAAGTTTGTCCTCATCTTCAGCAGCCAGGGCCAGGCTTTCTTCTGCCGACATCTGTGAAAGGATGTCGTCTATCGCCACGTTGAATTCTACCGAGAGGCGCTCCTTAACGGAGTTGAGCTCCAGCTTGCTTTCGCTGAGTTCCTGCTGCAGCTGCATGAGGATCGTGTCGATGTTCTCCCGCTGGTGTTGTACGCCACGGAGGTCTTTCTCTACCTGGTCAATAACTCCCCGGGCGGCATAGTAAGCCTGCTCCGCAGCATTGACTTCTTTCTCCATTTCGTCCTTGCGGGCGTAGAGACGGATCAGCTCCTCATCACCCGAGTGCGTGGACTCCATGATGAGGCGTATTTCCTGCTCGTTGTGGGCTAGTTCGGCGGCACCGGTCTCGATGCGACGGTTGCTTTGCTCCACGGCTTCCTGCTTGAAACGAATTTCCTGTTCCAGGCTCTTCACCCGGTTGGACTGCTGGTGGAAGAAGATGTTCTGTTCGTTCAGCGCATTCGACTTTTGGCTCAGCAGGTCGTTCTGTGTTCCAAGTTCGGCGCTGAGTTGGGTGAGGCGCGCTTCGAATTCGGCCAGTTCCAGCCCGATGCGCTCCGACTGGGGACGCAGCTCTTCGAGTTCGCGGCTGAGCACGTCGATCTTTTCGAGGATGTCTTCGCGCCGCAGGTCGGCGTTGCTGATCATCTCGGCAAACTGTTCCTTTTTGGTCTTGACGGAGATAAACTCGTCGTTTACCTGCTTGATGGCGTTCTGCGCCTCTTCAATGGCATTCTTGAGGTTGTGGTTGCGCAGGCGCTCCAGTTCGCGTTGGCGGTCGAGGAGGCTGTTGCGTACTTCTTCAAGCTTGTGGTTAAGCTCCTTGATCTCCTTGTCGAGTTTTTCCAGGTTCTTCGCACGACCAATCTTCTTTCCTTCAAAGAGGCCGACCGATCCGCCGGAAAGGCTGAACCGACGACGGGTATACTTTCCGCTTTTGGTGATGAAGGTATTGTCGTCATCCTGGGGAATCTGCTTGGTGTCGCCCTCGACAAAATACACGCGGTCGAGGATGAACGACATCAGTTTGTTGTACTTGGGATCAAACTCGATGACCTGCGTGGCCGGGTAGGCGTTGGCGTAAATCTGGGTAGGGTGGGGAACAAACTTCTCGAATGCATCGAGGATGAAGAAGTTGGCCTTGCCCTTGCTCGCATCGCTCAGGATGTTGATGGCCTCGTAGGCTTCCGCCTCGTGGTTGACGATGTAGTAGTTGAGGTAGGGCTCCAGGTAGTTTTCGATGGCCACGCGGTACTCCTCCGGGCAGGTGAGGATGTCGGACAGGAGCGGGGCATTCCGGGTCCAATCCACCTTCTTCTTGAGGAACTTGATGGCTTCGGGGAAACCCTCAAGGTTCTCAACCAGCGATTTGGTCAGTTGGTATTCGTTCTGACGGGCATCGAGTTTACGGCCGGTTTCCGTCATCTCCTCGCGGATCATCTCGATGGTTTTCTCCAACGAGCTGATGCGGGCGAGCACGTCTTTTTCTTCTTCCTTGATGCGGTCGAGGGCCGCGTTTTTCTCCCGGATTTCGTCCTGCAGCACAACCAGCTTGTTCTCAAACTCTACCAGGCTTTCGCTGCGCTGGTGCGTATCGGAGGTAGCACGCTCAATTTCCTGCTTGAGGGATGCAATCTGGATTTCCCGGATCTCGACGGCCTTGTTGGTCTGGTAATGTTCTTCCTGCTTGGCGCGCTGCTGCTGACGAAGTGCATCCACGTCCAGTTGCAGCTGTTGCGTGGTTACCCGCTGGCTCTCAAACTCGGCTTTGATGGTTTCTGACTTCGCCTGGATCTCCATCAACGCCCCCTGGGCATTGATCCCTTCTTCCTGCAGGCTATTGATCGCAAAATGC
>JAYRXB010000377.1:0-11505 GCA_041917735.1 Cyclobacteriaceae bacterium | reverse complement strand
GGCGAAGGTTGCGCCGGTAGCTGAGGTTACCGCCGTGAGGGTGAAGGGTTGCCCATCTTCGCAAGCAATAGTTGAGGTAACAGCAGCGTCTACCCTACCGACTACCTGTGCGGGTTTGGCCGCCGAACGCGGCGAGGTGCAACCACTCAATACGCTGAACGCTTCAGACTGAAACGTGTTGCCATTGTCCGCCACACCGAGGGACAAGAACTGACCAATGGCGCTAACCGTTGCTGAACCATTTCGGTACCAGCGGTACGTATAGTTGCCCGGAGGAGATGCGGTTAAGATAACCTGGTCCTGGCAAGGGTCACTTTGGGTGAAATCAGCAACGGGGTTGTCGAGAACCACAGGGTTATCAAGATCATTCGGGCAAGTGCCTACACCGCCGCTGACGGCGACATTGTACGTGAATGAACCTTGCCCGGAAACCTGGATCGAAGGCCCGTTGGTAGCCCCCACAATTCCGGGCCCTGTCCACAGGAAAGTGGTTGCGCCCGGGGCATTCGCGGTGATCGTTGGTGTGGCCGCGCAGATGTTATTTGTAAAGGTTATCGGGATCGCGGCGCCGGGGTTAATCGCGAAATTGTTCAGGATAAACGTGCAACCACCGTTGTCGGAAACCTCGATGGTGTAGACTCCGGTATATGTTCCTTTGGTAATCGGATTTGTGCTGAAGAATGGCGAGACAATTCCGGTGTTGGTATCTATCACTGCTCCCGCACCGTCGAGCACGCGATATTGAAGGGGTAGGGCAACGGCTGTCGTGGTCACTTGCAGCGTAACGGGGTCACAGTTTGGCGCTACGGCTGCAGCGTTGGCGGTGAACGCGTTTTCGGAAAGTCCAAACGACTGGGCAATGGAGCACTGTGAAATCTGATCGAGTACGATAGCTGAGTAGGTACCGGCATCCAGTCCGTTGAAGGGGATAACTTGTGGTGCCAGCTGATCGAGCCCCTGTTGATTATAGCCTCCTGGCCCGGTGATAAAGTAGGAATAGGGCCCTGTGGGCGGCGCGGTGGTGGCCAGCGAGAGCGAAAGTGTACCATCCGGCGGAGGGATAACCATGTTACAGCTTGTCAAGTCGGTGCCCGTCAAGCTGAATGAAGGAGAAGCGACTATCGTTACGGTCAGGTTCTCTGTAATGGAACAAATGATGGGTATGGCCGGGTCAACCGGGATCGAAACCACAACCTGGTATTGATCGACCCCCGGGTTGGTGGTAAGCAGTGCACGGCTTTGGCCTGATGTTGGTCCACCACCGTTCGGTCCGGTTACCGTCCAGGCGTAGGTAGCGCCGGGATTGCCCGCATTCAAGGCAGTTGTAAAAGAGTTTTGGCAAAGAGTCAGGTCAGGTCCGAGATCCAGTTGTGGCCGGCTATCAGCGATCAGGCTTGTGGCTTCCGAAGTGCAACCATTAAGGTCTGTAATCGTCACGGAAATGATCGACTGCTCATCAATCACGACGGTGCGCGTGGTGGCGCCGTTATTCCAAAAGTAAGTAAGGTCAGGGATGTTTCCGGAATTCGCATCCAGGGTAACGGGCCCGTTGCACAGCGCGGTGGCACCCGGGATGGTGGGTCGGGAAGGCGGGTCGAAGATGGTCACGTTTCGGGTCATCGTCGTATCCAGGCCACATCGGTTGGTGAGGCGGAGGGAAACGAGGTAGGATTGGGCGGGCGGTGCGTACAAATGATCAACGGTGCCGTTGGTGTCAGTTCCTCCATCACCAAAAGTCCAGAAGAATTCATCAATCGCATCGGTAGGCGTGCCGATAAACGTGGTGGGAGTTCCCAGGCAGACGCCCGAAACGTCGATGGCAGGACCTGACACGGCGTTGGATATTTGCTGAATGAAATTGGGAAGACCCAACCGTGAGTTTGTCCCCGCGGCAAGAGCAAAGCCATTCAGGGTAAAGGAGGAGAGCCGCGTGGTGTCGTCATCCGCCTGAATGGTCCCGAGAAAGTCGCTGCCCGTTCCATTCACAGCTACATACAGTCGCCCATCCGGACCCTGCTGGATGGCGCCGAGTTCTGCCGCTTGGGTGATCTTCTGCTTGAAATAGGGATTGCCGATGGAATCGATAAAATATTCAAAGAGGTGAGACGATCCTGCGCTCTTGTTCACCGTGGCGAAGATCTTGTTTCCGCCGGGTGAAAACTCCACCCCGTATACCTGTCCGTTGGGTTCCTTGAGGTCAATCTTTCGGTAATTGGTCAGCACGCCGCTGGAGTCCACCAGGGTAAACAATTCGAGCAGGTTGCTGGTGCCCGGTGTGGAAAGGGCGACGGCAAGGGTATTGAGCGGCCCGAGTTTCATGTAACCTTCGGAGTTTTCGAGTGGACTCGTGTTATGATCGGATCCAATGGCGGTGATGACCGGGTTGCCGATCCCGGCCGATGTGATGGGGTAGGCCCGGAAACTGTTGTTCCCCGCTTCGTGAATAATCAGCCATCGCCCGCTGGCGGTTATCCGTTCGGTGCTGCGGCTGAAGAGCGGAAGGCTCTGTTGTACGATATCGCCGAGCCCGCCATTGAGTTTGAGGTCAAACAGGCTGTAGCGCACCATGTTTCCGGAGCCACCGTTGACGGCTTCGTTGGTGAATATATAATAGAGTGTTTCGTCACCGGGTACAGGAACCACGATGCTGGACTGGGACGCGAGCGGGTCACCCCCTATGCCGGTGGCGATCAGCGCATGGGTCTTGTCGTAAACGTTGTTTCCGTCCGTATAGAAGATTGTGCGCCCGTTGCGGTCGCAGATGATGGCACAACCCTCCGGGGCATCCATTGCACCGTCTGAAAGGGCGACAGGAGGAGGAATGTTGAAATCGATACCCGCCTTGTTGCCAAAGTACCAGATGTTTGATCGTTGGTCCTGCAAGCCGTACTCCTTCACGTTGACACCGGCATATGCTGAGCATCCCGAGCCATCGCTGACTACGACGTAGTAGTAGCCGGCAGAGTCGGGAGTAAGCACAGGCCCGGTGTCACCGTTTGACCAGATGTAGCTGGTGGCCGTTCCACCGGTGACGTTGACAGTGACCTGGAACTGTGTTGGTGAACTGGAGCCCCGGGGCGGAGGGAATTCACTGCGACACGCGGTAGTGTCCTGTACGAGGTCAAGTCGCAACGGGAAGGGTGCGATGGTCACAGCCTTCGTAGCGGTTTGGGTTTGATCCTGGTAGAACGCCGTGAGCGTAACGTTGTAGGTCTGGGGCGCTCCATAGAGATGCACTGGGCTCCAGGCGTTGGAGCCGTTTCCGTCGGCGAAGTCCCACCGAAGGCTATCGGCCGCTGGCGAAACCGTGGGAAAGAAACTTGTGGGATTATTTTCGCAGGTACCTGCAAACGAGAAGTCAACCGTGAGGGTGACTTGGGTGCGGGCTGCGAACGAGGGAAATTGCGTGCCTTGGAAAGAGGTGGGGCTCAGCACCGCGGGAGTATAGACAACCTTGGCGGCGATGCTGTCGGTGTCTTCAATGCGACCGAGCAGGAAGGGGCCGGCTGCCACAGCCTGGTAGAGGTGATAGATGGCGCTGTCGGGGGCCATTTGAAGTCCATAGCTGCGGAAAACAGGGGATGGTAGAATTGTTGTCAGCGATGCGATGGGGTTGGTGTAGTCATATTGAAACACATCGGGCACCACGGTACCGTCGCCATGGCGGGAGAGGTAGAGGTAGCGCCCCGAGGTTGAGAATTCAATGTCGTATACTGACTGGTTGGAAAATGTAGGTAGGCCGGAGTTGACGATATACCGGTCGAAGGCCAGCGTACCCGTCGCATTGTTGATGGAAAGAATAATTGCATCTGTACTGGTATCCTGGGGTGACACTGCAATTCGGCCAGTGGCTTCATGATAGGCTATGTTGGCCGCAGCCATCGGCACGGCGATGCCGGAAAAGTTTGTTGTATTGTATGTGCCGGTGTAGCTCGCTGCATTGATCGTGGTGACCGAAAAGGTCTGGGAATTGATCTGTTGGGTAATCAGGTAAAAGTCGATACCGTTTGCATCCGGAACGATGATCATTCCTTCTGCGCGGTTGACAAGTCCCGGGACGGCGGTGTTCTTGGATTCGACATCGCCCCGCGCGGGAGTCGGGAAAGGTGCGTTGCCGAACAAGTTCATGTCCACCACGCTCACACTGATCGATCCACCGGCCGGGAAGTTTGCCGAGTTGGCAAAGACAAAATATTTCCCCGGTTGTCCGGGTACAGGGCAGATGGCCGTAGGCTGGTTGGCGGAGCTGGTTCCGGTAAGTCCGCCGCCATTGGGCATCACAAGGTGTAGCCCGTCATAGATGTTCGCGCCATCGGTATAGAAGAGCAGGTTACCGTTCAGGGGGCTTGACGCCGTGCTGCCGCCGCCGGTTCCAAAGGGTATTCCTTTGGTTACGAGGGTGGGTACGCGCGTTATCCGGTTGAAGCGAATGGCTTGTGTGGAGTTGCCAAAAAACCAGTTGTACCGCTCCAGGTTCTGAGCGATACCGTGCAACGACAGAATCTGGAGGAGGAGAAGGAGGAATAAGCCTCGCATCCGGAAAGGTTTCATCGTTCGCTCCATGATCCAACCTGCTGATTCTTAGTTAACATCGCAATTCTAAAACGATCAAACCACACGAAAGTATATAATTTGACCGAATTTGTCGTTAGGTAACACAGCTGGACGGCTTTCATAAACGCGTTAAAACGATTTACTTTGCTCTAATGAGGAAACATGCTTACCCCATCCTGGTGTACCGAACTCTTCGGTTGCTGGTGGTATTGATTCCGGCAGTTTCCTTCTCGGTAACTGCCCAGGACCCGCAGTTTTCCCAATTCTATGCGGCCCCCTTGTACATGAACCCGGCCTTTGCTGGATCCACGCAGCAAGGACGGGTGGGTATCAACTACCGCAACCAGTGGCCGTCCATTGATGCCAATTTCACCACGGTCTCCGCTTATGCCGACTTCTTCATTGAAGACAAGAACAGCGGTGTTGGTGGAATTCTCACCCGGGATTATGTAGGAATTGTTGGCCTGCAATCGATCAGCCTCGGGCTTCAGTATGCTTACCAGCTTCAGTTGACCAAGGACATTTCTTTTCGGCCGGGCGTTCAGGTGGCCGTTTTTAACCGCTCGATCAATTTCAGTGACCTTCGGTTTGGCGACCAGTTCGATCCCAGCACGGGCCAATTGGTGAACCCGACCGGCGAAGTGCTCAACACCGGCCAGAGTGCTTTCTTTCCCGATCTTTCGTTTGGTGGGTTGTTTTTTTCACCCAACGCCTGGCTTGGTGTGGCCGTGCATCACCTCACAGAGCCAAACCAGTCGATCCTCGGCGAAGAAGATCTTTTGGAACGCAAGCTGTCCGTTCACGGCGGTTGGAAATTTTATTTCAAGCCGGGTGTAATGGGCACCGGGTTTCTGGCCAAGCCGCGGGAGCGCAGTTTGGCGCCTGTATTTCAGTACCGGAGCCAGGGACCCTACAGCCAGGCGGATGTAGGTTTGTATTACACGTTTGAACCACTGATTGTCGGCACGTGGTACAGGGGTATTCCTTTTAATACGGTGAATGGATATGCCAACAACGAGTCGATTGTGCTGTTGGTCGGCCTCACGCTCAAAGGCGATAAAGACATATTGAATATTGGCTACAGCTACGACTATACAATTTCACAGTTGGGTATCGCCAGTGGCGGAGCACATGAATTCAGCCTCGTGTATTCCTGGCCGACGCGCAATCCGCGCAAGCCGCCGAAGGACAAACTGGTAATCCCCTGCCCTGATTTTTAGCTTGAAGGTGTTGAACCAAGCTGTTTTTGTTCTTCAACACCTGAGCACCTCATTCCCCCGGGTGTAGCTTGCAGAAGTCATCCATACCCACATGCATCAATGCATCCCCGGCATTCACCACCGGGTTGTTGTTGAGCCCGACGATATAGCCCGTCACGGTCGACTTAACCTGTTCATGAAATTCACCGAACGGGTCGGTGATACTTCCTACAAGTTGATTTTTGTGGATGAGATCGCCCGACTGTACCTGCGGGTGAAAAATTCCGGCGGTTCGCGCACGGATCCAGGAAGAGTTCCATACGATGCGCGATTCGATTTTCGGTTCGGGTGCCCAGTCGATCATTTTCAGATGCTTCATGAGCCGCAGTGTACCGTTGATTCCTTCTTCGATGGCGGGCAAGTCCATTCGCAGCGATTCACCGCCTTCATACACGATGATGTTTTTGCCGTGCTTCGCCGCCGTTTGCCGCAACGAGTGTGGACGGAAGGGCGAGTCGATGGTGAATGGCGCATGGAAGGCGTGCGCCAGTTCGACATTTCGAGTATCCTGCATGACGCAACGGACCTGCGGATAGTTGGTGCGCATGGCCCCGCCGGTATGGAAGTCTACGCCGACATCGATGAAGGGTATGATGTCATGGGTGAGGTGCCAGGCCACGCGGGAGGCCAGTGAGCCATTGCGGCTGCCGGGGAAGGAGCGGTTCACGTCCTTTCCATCGGGCACGTCACGCGAGTAATTGAGGAATCCGTAGACGTTGATGATCGGCATGCAGACCGTGGTGCCCCGCAGTACTTTGTTATGACCTGCATCCAGGATGCGCCGGACGATTTCCATTCCGTTGATCTCATCACCGTGCATGCCCGCCGTCAGGGCGAGGATGGGCCCGTCGGTTGGCGCGCGATAGACATAGATTGGTGTGTCGATCTGGGTGCGCGAAGGGAGCCGTGCGATGTTGATGACCACCTCCTTGAATTCCCCGGGGCGGATTGACTGACCGGCAATGACAACATCTTTCATGGCGTCACGATTGGGTGAGTTGGACTAAACCAGCAATGAGCAACAGAAAGGTTGCGATGCACGTTCCTGCCAGCGGCACCCGGAACCAATAGCGGTGGGCCAGCCAGACATAGAAACCAGAGTGAACGACCGACAATGCCCAGACCACCAGCCCTGCTGCACCGGCGCCGATGGTGGTCCACGCCGTGAGCAGCAACACAACGCCAAAGAAGACAGCCCCGGTGCTGTGACTGGCATTGAAGCCAATCCAGGCCTTCCAAAATGTTGTTTGTCGTGTGATGCGCAATGTGCTGCGTTGCAGCCGCCCAGTCAGGTCAGATTCCCAGGGCTCAAACTTGTTGCTGTTGAATGTGTAGACCAGGTGCAGGGTGCCCAATCCGAAATAGATCAGGCCGGCGATGCTGATCAGTAGGGAAGTGATGAAGCTCATGGTGGTGCGGGGCGTGGTTAGGCATTGATCTTGTCCTTCTGGATCGTTTGCTTTCCGGCGTGGCGTTCCAGGAATTGCATGATCCGCCCGGCGATATCGACCTTTGTGGCTCCTTCGATGCCTTCGAGCCCGGGGCTGGAGTTCACCTCAATAATAAGGGGTCCACGGCGGGAGGGGAGCATATCCACACCGGCGACACTCAGTCCCATTTTTTTGGCCGCGGTGATCGCCGCATGTTTTTCCTGTCGGTTGAGTTTGACCACCGTCGCAACGCCGCCACGGTGGAGGTTGGAGCGGAATTCGCCATCGCGTGCCTGACGCCGCATGGCGCCGACCACTTCCCCGTTGACCACAAAAGCCCGGATGTCGGCACCTTTGGCCTCTTTGATAAACTCCTGGACAATGATCCGGGCTTTGACGCCATGAAAGGCTTCGATAACAGACTGAGCCGCTTTCTTGTTCTCGGCAAGAACGACGCCCAATCCCTGGGTACCCTCCAACAATTTGATCACCACCGGAGCACCACCCACGGCCTCCACTACACCTTCCGTATCCCGGGAATAGTCCATGAATATCGTTTTGGGCAAGCCAAGACCTGCCCGGGACAGAATCTGCAGGCTGCGCAACTTGTCGCGTGACCGGATCAACGCTTGTGATTCCACGGCCGTAAAAACCTTCATCATTTCAAACTGCCTTACGACGGCGGCACCGTAAAACGTAACGGAAGCGCCAATGCGAGGAATCACGGCGTCAAAATGATCCAACTTGCGGCCGTTATACCAGACCATGGGGTTCTTCTTCTCGATCACCAGCATGCATTTCATGTGATCGATGATCTCCACGTGGTGACCGCGTGCTTCACCGGCTTCCTTCAGGCGCCGGGTGGAGTATAACTTAGGATCGCGGGAGAGAATGGCAATATTCATCGGGGAAATCGGCCGGAGTGTACTTTGTTCAGGTAAGATATGTCTTTTTTGGTGACGTCAATGATAAAGCGGTGACGCAGGATTTTTCGACCCAGAAGAACAGGAAACCGCAAGTTGCCCCGGTTGCTCAGCGAAAATTCAGCGCGAATGAGTCGACCGTGAATCCGAATAAGTGACTTGATCACATAGCGGAGTTCGGCTTCGCCAAACGAATTGCGGACCTCACGCTGGACGAAGTCGGAGACACGGAAAGGGGTTCCGGTGAATTCGGGATGTTCTTCGTCAAGGAGAATAAACTCCAGCTGGCCATCCACTACGTGGGCGTGGCTGCAATGAAGGCTACAGGTATAAGCGCCCGTGTCCACCTTAGCGTGAATGTTCTCCAGGCCCAGGTCGGGCAGGTCAACACGATCGGATCGTCCGAGGACGAGGACGGGCAATTTCTTTCGGGATGCCACAGCAATTGATGACTACGAATGCAGATTTACTGGCTGGGTCAATTCAGAGAGGTATGTAGTAATACTAACATACAAGTTAGTAAGAATAATCTTGAACCTTCCTTATCCAAAAATACCCCTTTTGTGTTCATAATGGGTTTTCCATTAATTAACTTTAACACTTTACTAACCTAAACCACATATTATGAGGAAGTATTTACTCGTACTATTTGCGTTAGCTTTTGCGTTTAGCGCCTTAGCGCAAGAGCGGACGATCTCGGGGAGGGTTTCATCTGCCGAAGATGGAACTGGTCTTCCGGGAGTAAACGTAGTACTTAAGGGCACTCCGAATGGCACAGTGACGGATGCAGAAGGTAACTACAAGTTGGCCGTCCCTTCTACGGGCGGAACGTTGCAGTTTTCTTTCATCGGTTTCGCCACACAGGAGGTTGAAATCGGTGAGCGTTCAGTGGTGGATGCCAACATGGCCTCCGATATTGAAACGTTGACTGAAGTGGTGGTCACCGCACAGGCCATCCAGCAGGACAAACGCGCACTGGGTTATTCGGTAACCAGCGTGGGCGGAAATGTCGTGGCTCAAAAGCCGGAAGCAGACCTTGCGCGATTGCTGCAGGGTAAGATCCCGGGTGTAAACATCACAAACACGGGCGGTGTTTCCGGAACCGGCACCAACATTGTGATTCGTGGATACACCACGATCACCGGTAACAAGCAGCCGCTCTGGATTGTGGATGGTGTGCCCTTTAACAGCAGCACCAATGCACAAGGTAACTTCCTTAGTGGTAACCAGGCTACGCCCAGCCGCTTCCTCGACCTTGATCCCAACAACATCGAGCGTATCGACGTGTTGAAGGGCTTGAGCGCTGCCGTGTTGTACGGTGAGCAGGGCCGTAACGGGGTAATGATCGTTACCACCAAGAATGCCCGGAAGAAGAAGGAGCGGATGGAGGTCAACCTGAACCAGACCTATTTTGTCACCGAGATCGCATCCATGCCCGAGTTGCAGAACAACTACGGTAACGGATTCGACCAGAACTGGGGCTACTTCTTCAGTAACTGGGGCCCTAAGTTTGGCGCCCTTGGATCACCCGATACCATTCCCCACCCGCTCTCTAATGCCCCGTCCGGAATCCGGAACCAGTTTCCGGAGTACCTGGGTAAGTATGTCCCTTATAAGCCTTATCCCAACAACGTAAAAGACTTCTTTAAGAACGGACATTCGGCCAATACGGCGTTGAATGTGAGCGGCGGCACGGAAAACCTGAGCTATAACGCGTCGGTGAGTTACCTTTCCGATGCCGGGTTCATTCCCAATAATGAGTTGAAGAAGCTGAATTTTGGTCTTGGCTTTAACGCCAATGTGACCGACAAATTCACGATAAGCACAAGCTTTAACTACGCCGCTACCGACCAGAAGACTCCTCCGATTTCTGCTGGTAACGGATCAGGTACCGCCGGTGATGGCGTGTCGATCTTTGCCGACGTTTTCTATACGCCGCGAAACATTGACCTCATGGGATTGCCGTTTGAGGCACCCGTAACTCATCAGAGTGCCTACTATCGCGCGGATAACTCTATCCAGAACCCCAGGTGGACAGCGAAGTATACGTTGTCGACGAACGAAGTAAAGCGCTTCTTCGGCCGGACCTCGTTTGGCTATAAGCTTGCGGAAGGACTGGATATTACCTACCGTGTTGGTTTGGATACCTACACCGAGTTGCAGGCTTATCAAATCAACAAGGGAGGTCCTCAAAACCCGGCCGGTATTTATCGTACGGTTACCGGCCAGAATACGATCTGGAACCATGATGTCTTTGTTTCTTTCAATAAGGACCTGAACGAGGACTTTAACCTCAATGCAGTTGTCGGTTTGAATAACCGGTTGGACAAGTATTCTCAGGATGGCATGGAGAGCACCCAGCAAATTGTGTTTGGGTACATGAACCACGAGAACTTCCTGAACCACTCCAACGTCAACAGCTTTACCGGGAACAACATCAACTACCTGGAAGAATCTACGTTGTTTGGGATTTATGGTACCGCCAGCCTGGGGTATAAGGATTATGCGTACTTGTCTTTCCAGGGTCGAAACGACTGGAAGTCGACGGTGGAAGTGGAGAATCAGAGCATTTTCTATCCCAGCGTGAGCCTGTCGTTCATACCGACCACGGCTTTCGGGATTGAGTCAGATGTTCTGAATCAACTTAAGCTTCGGATCAATTACGGCACTTCCGCGGGTTTCCCCACACCCTACGCTACCCGCCAGCAGCTTAACATCGGCGCCAGGTCTTACCTGACCGATCGCGGCATTCCGGTATCGGTAAACGTAATGTCGAACCGTTTGGCAAACCCTTCCCTGAAGCCTGAATTACAGGCGGAAGTTGAATTCGGTATTGAGGGAAGTTTCCTGAAAAACCGCTTGGGAATTGACTTATCCATGTATGACCGCAAAACCAGGGACCTGATCACGGATGTTCCGTTGGATCCTTCCACAGGTTACACGGTTCGGAGAATCAACGTGGGTGAAATTTCCACAAAAGGAATTGAACTTTCCCTTCGCGGAACTCCTATCCAGGTTGGCGACTTCAAATGGGATATTACCCTGAACTGGTGGCTGTACCGCTCCAAAGTGGAGAGCCTTAGCAGTGATGTAGATCGCGTGAAAATTCCGGGCGGCGCCTATGACGACCTCGGAAACTACGCTGTCCCGGGTGAGCCTTACAATGTGATTTATGGAACCTATGTGCCCACCGATGACAATGGCAACCGGATTGTTGGAGGAGATGGAAACTACACCGTCTCAGATGATATCCGGAGAATTGGTGATCCTAACCCGCTTTGGAATGCTTCCTTGCTGAATGAATTCAGGTACAAGAACTTTTCCCTGAGCGCTATGATC
>JAYRXB010000376.1:0-4207 GCA_041917735.1 Cyclobacteriaceae bacterium | reverse complement strand
GCATATCGGCGTGGTGCTTCAGGATGTATTTCTGTTTTCAGATTCTATCCGCAGCAACATCACATTGGGCAATCCGGAAATCACCGATGCGATGATACTCCAGGCCGCCGACGAAGTGGGTGCCCTGAAGTTCATTGAACGGCTTCCCGGAAAGCTGGATTACCAGGTCATGGAGCGGGGATCTACCCTTTCCGTTGGCCAACGCCAATTGCTTTCGTTCATCCGGGCCATGGTTTACCATCCCAGGATCCTGATCCTGGATGAGGCCACCTCATCGGTAGACTCAGAAACCGAGGCCATGATTCAGGAGGCGATCAGTAGAATGATGCGCGGTCGCACGTCGATTGTTATTGCCCACCGACTTTCTACCATTCAAAAAGCCGACCGAATCCTGGTGATGGAAAAGGGTGAAGTGCGTGAATCAGGAAGGCACGAGGAGTTGCTCGAAAAGCAGGGATTGTATGCTCAACTTTACCGCATGCAGTATAAGGAAGTGATCTGAGTACCCGGATATCGGACCCAATAGGCCGAATTGGCTATATTTGGGTGATGCGTGCCCCCCTTGTCATCGTTTTGGTCTTGTTGGCCTTTATCTCCGCGGAGGAAACTGCAGCGCAGGTTAAGCGAAGCCAGCGCAGTTCCACGTATTCAGTCCCCCGGATCGGGGTAAACAAGGCCAGGATTATCTGCCCCGTTTTCGAGGAAAGCAAGTATCCCTACCAGGGCATTGGGTTCAAACTTGGTGACCCATTCGCCCTGGCCTACAAGTTCTACGCCAACAAGCATTTCTCATTTGCCGTAGATGCCGGTACGGCTGCCAGTGGTCTCTATAACAAATACTACCGCGGGGCATTCACTTCCTATTTGCCCGATACACTCAACAGCGACCAATCGATCTCGTACCTCGCCCACAAGGCTGTAGCCGACTGGTTCCTGGAGACAAAGTTCCTTTACCAATGGGATGCTGAGAAGATATCGAAAGGGCTTCAGCTCTATGCGGGTGCAGGCTGGCAATGGCGAAACACCGAATTGGAGTACGACTACAACTTCAATGACCAGTCCAACAATCAGGATGACGGCAAGTTCGGCAAGTTCACCGAAACACGATTTACCTACGGACCCGTATTTCTGGTGGGTTTCGAGTACTCCTACTTTTCGCTCCCCATCTCAGCCTTTATCGAAGTCGAAATTTTCACCGATGCCTTGATCGATCCCGGTTACCAACGCTTCCAGGGCGGGGTCGGGCTTCGGTACGTATTTTGATATATCCCGTTCATGAAAAGTGCATGGGCGACATTGCTTCTCCTGGCTGGACTGCAGGGATGCATCATTCAGGCACCGAGTAACCAGCCTCGGGCGAAATCTTCACCGTTTCGCCAGATGAACTTTCAGGAGTTGATCGATCGGTACATGGAGAAAGAGGGGCCGGCTTCCATTGAAGGCGTATACACGGTTTCGGGCATGGTCACCAAGAAGGGCAAGAACCTCGTGGGGGTTGTCAAGGAGAAGACGACCGACCGCAAGGAGAACTATGCGCGCATCGCCATTCTTCGCGAAAAGCACAGCAACGAATTCATTGAATTATCGCTGGATAAAGATGGACAGGCCAGCTACTCGATTGTTGGCAAATTCAAGCAGGCCGCGTCGGGGAATATCTTTGTGTATACCCACTTCGATCCCAAGGGCAAGGACGCATCATTCACCTTCACACGCGAAAATTCCGGTGACATCCTGGAGGGCGTGCGGGTGGACAATGAGGGGAGCACCGAGATCACCTATACACTTACGTATGTGAAGCTCAAGCCAGGGCAAGAACGGGACTAACCTTCCTGCGCTTCGGCCCGCATTTGCCGATCATAGAGTTCGCGATACAACCCACCGTGGCCCATGAGCGCCTCATGCGTTCCGGCT
Organism: Cyclobacteriaceae bacterium; assembly: GCA_041917735.1. Lineage (GTDB taxonomy): Bacteria > Bacteroidota > Bacteroidia > Cytophagales > Cyclobacteriaceae > ELB16-189. Next base: position 2,296 of record JAYRXB010000376.1, on the reverse strand, counting down.
TCGGCAATTGCCCCATCCTGCAGCACGATAATCTTGTTTGCCAGCTTGGCTGATGAAACCCGATGTGAAATGATGATGGTGGTTCTTCCTTGCATGACGGATCGCATGCTGTTGAGAATGGTGTCTTCCGTCTTTGTATCCACCGCAGAAAGTGCATCGTCCAGCATGAGAATCCGTGGCTCCCGAACGATTGCGCGCGCAATAGACACGCGTTGCTTCTGCCCCCCGGACAGTGTAATACCGCGTTCTCCTACCCGGGTGGCAAAGCCCTGCGGAAAACCCATGATGTTGTCATATACATCCGCATTTCGTGCAGCCTTCATGATCTTTTCTTCATCGGGCGACTCCAGCCCAAAGCCAATGTTATTGTAGATGGTGTCACTGAACAGAAACACATCCTGGGGCACGTAGCCGATTTGGCTGCGCAAGTTCGTGAGGTTGTAGGCGTTGATGGGAATGTTGTCCAGCAGAATTTCACCGGTCGTAACGTCGTAAAGGCGCGTGATCAGGTTGGCGACCGTGCTTTTCCCGGATCCCGTAGCTCCGATAATGGCCAACGATTCCCCGGGTTCAAGGACAAAAGAGAGGTTTGAAATGGCCCGAATCCCGGTATCCGGGTAAACAAAAGAAACATCCCGAAACTCAATCCGTCCTTCCATGGGATGGTGCACGTCCTGGGATGAGACAATGTCTGTCTGCGTCCGCAGGAATTCGTTGATCCGCTTCTGTGATGCCTCTGCCCGCTGTACAAGGCTGCTGGTCCAGCCCAGGGAAGCCACCGGCCACGTGAGCAGGTTCACATAAATTACAAACTCAACGATGTTCCCGAAGGTCAATGTCCCCTCGATGACCTCCACACTCCCCTGGTACACGGTGAGGATGGTGCTCAGGCCGATCAAGCCGAACATCAACGGAAAGAAGAGTGCCTGTACACGCGTCAACCGCAGCGAACGGTGCTTGTACTCATTGTTCTCCGCCGTAAATCGGCCCACAGACTCGGTTTCCCGGTTAAACGACTTGATGACCCGGATTCCGGAAAACGCCTCCTGTACAAACGTGCTCAGCCTGGACTGGCTCTGTTGAATCTCCTCTGACCGGCGCTCGATGATGTTGTTTACATAATATATACTGAACGACAGGATCGGCAGGGGGATCAGTGCAAAGAGGGTGAGCTTCACGCTGATCATGAACATGATCGGAATGAGAATCAGGAAAAGCGTAATGAGCTGAAGCCCATACATGATGGACGGACCGAGGTACATCCGCACACGACCCACATCTTCCGAGATGCGATTCATGAGGTCGCCCGTGTTGTTTCGCCGGTAGAAGCTCAGTGGCAGAGTTTGGTAATGCTGGAAAATATCGTTCTTCAGGTCATACTCGATGCGGCGACTCATCACAATGAGCGTCTGACGGACGAAATAGAGAAAGAGACCTCGGAGCAGTGCCATGATGAGGATCAGGATGGCATACATCAGGATGCCTTGCGTAAAGACAGTAAAGAAGTCATCCTGGGCAGGAAGGCCTTCGAACGAGCGGTACAGGCTGATGTTATCCGTGACCAAATCAATCGATCGTCGAACCATCTGGGCGGGCACGATCTGGAAGATATTTGAAATGATTACAAAGACCAGTCCCCAGAACAGCAGTCCTTTGTAGCGCAACAAGTAACGGTTCAGGTAGGCTAGTTCCTTCATCGGCCTCTAGTAAACGGGCATGGCAAAATTTGGTTCAAAACAACCATTTATCCCCCACATAATGTAACTTGCGGCTTCTTTTTTACTGTTCCTTGTCATGCTCAACCGACGGACCCTCCGAATCAAGATCATGCAAATGCTCTTCGCCCTGGAGCAGTGCAGGGAGGCCAATTACCTGTTGGGACTGGATTCCATCGAGGAGTTCTTTAAGCCGGATCTGAATTCGATGAAGATCCAGGACAAGGAAATGCTGAAAGGTCAACGGGAAGTCGCCACACGTATTTATGAGAAAAAGTTCCTTGGGGAGACCCTTCCGGAAAGTTCCGATCCGCGGATTGAGAAATCCGTCGACGAGGCCATGGCCCTGGTGACCAAACTCAACAAGAAGGACTACACCCACTTCCGTAAGCACATCATCCTGGAAGTCGAAAAAATCAATGGATTGTATGTGTCTGTGCTGAACCTCATACCGGCATTGGAGTCGGTTGCTGCACAGGACAAGCGGATATCCACGAACGTGTTCTCACTTAACCCTTTTGTCGGCGCCCTGCGCGAACACCCTGGCTTGCGCAAGGAAACGCTGAGAAGCGGAGGCAGCT
>JAYRXB010000375.1:0-9705 GCA_041917735.1 Cyclobacteriaceae bacterium | reverse complement strand
GGTATCGACGGGCAAGGAAAGTTGCCGGTGCGCGTTGGCAATTGGCCGGCAAGCACGCACCAACAGACGATTGACCTGAACCGGCTGTCGTACGGTGTGCCCGAGTCGGTAGGAGTCAGCAGCGCGACACTGGCGAAGATCCGGCCGATCATGGAGGAGGCCATCGCTTCCGGTGCCACACCCGGCGCCCATACCCTTGTCATTAAAGACGGGAAAGTGATCTACAGCGAATCAGCCGGGTACTTGACCTGGGAAAAGAAACAACCGGTATCGGAGGAAACCATCTTCGATCTGGCATCGGTGACAAAGATTTCCGCCACGTTGCAAACGGTGCTGTTTATGCACGACCACGGGTTGATCGACATTAACAAAAAAGCTTCCGTTTACCTTCCTGAACTGAAGAACTCCAACAAGGCCGACTTCACCCTCAAGGACATCTTAACGCACCAGGCAGGTCTTTGGCCCTTCCTTCCCTTTTGGGCGCAGACCATGTCCGGGAATCAATGGCTCCCCGAGTACTATAGCACCTCGGCCAGCGAATCCTACCCATACCCGGTGTCTGAAAATCTCTACGCCTCGCGCTCCATGAAAGACAGCCTTTGGCAATGGATCATCCGGGCACGCATTCGCGACAAGCCGCCGCGCACACCGTACGATTACCGGTACAGCGACATGGGCTTTTACATCCTGCAGCACCTTGCCGAAAAGCTGCTCAATCAACCCATGGAAGATTTCCTCGGACAAAACCTGTATGAACCGCTGGGGGCGTACACGACCGGGTATCTGCCGCTCCAGCGCTTCCCGAAAGAACGGATCGCGCCCACGGAACGCGATACACTCTTTCGAAAGTCGCAACTGGTAGGTTATGTGCACGACCAGGGTGCAGCCATGCATGGTGGTATTGCGGGTCATGCAGGCCTGTTCAGTGCAGCCAACGACCTGGCTAAAGTCGGGCAGATGTGGCTGCAGCAGGGTCGTTACGGTGGACTGCAATTCTTCAAGCCGGAGACCATCGAATTGTTCACTACCCGGCAATATTCTGACAGCCGGCGCGGATTGGGATGGGACAAGCCCATTCCCAGCGACTGGAACAGCCCAACCTCGCTGTACGCTTCGGCGAGGACCTTTGGCCATACGGGATTCACCGGAACCTGCATTTGGGTTGACCCGGAATTCAACCTCGTCTACATCTTCCTGTCCAACCGGGTTATGCCCGATATGAACAACAATAAACTATTGTCTGCAAATATTCGTCCACGCATACAAGAAGTCATTTACGAAGCGATATTTGATTATCGCGCCGCGGGCAAATGAAACCAAAGCGGCCCCAACTCGGTTATTAAGAGTCAAACCCTACGATTTTGGATCAAATCAACATTGGCATTGTCTGTTACCCCACCTTCGGTGGCAGCGGCGTTGTCGCCACTGAACTCGGCAAAGCACTGGCCAAGGAAGGGCACAAGGTACATTTCATCACCTATTCACAACCCACGCGGCTGGATTTCCTCAATGAAAACCTCTTCTACCACGAAGTTGATTTTCGATCCTATCCCTTGTTTGAATACCCGCCCTACGAATTGGCCCTGGCCAGCAAGATGGTGAGTGTGGTCAAGAACGAGAAGCTTGATCTTCTCCACGTGCACTATGCCATCCCCCACGCCTCCGCGGCTTACATGGCTAAACAGATTCTGAAGACAGAGGGAATCACCATTCCTGTGGTAACGACGCTGCACGGCACAGACATTACCCTGGTGGGTAAAGATGCGTCGTATGAGCCGGTCGTGACCTTCAGCATCAATCAATCGGACGGAGTAACGGCCGTCTCCGAAGACCTTCGGCGCGAAACGTACGAGCACTTCAAGATCACGGTGGATATTGATGTCATCCCCAACTTCATCGACCTGGAAAAATTCAAGAAACAGAAGAAAGACCATTTCAAGAAAGCCATCTGCCCGAAGGGTGAATCCCTCATTGTGCACACATCAAACTTCCGGAAGGTGAAGCGCATCGGTGATGTGGTCCAGGTCTTTGCCAACATCCATCGCGAAATACCTTCCAAACTTCTTATGATCGGCGACGGACCCGAGCGCGCCGGGGCAGAAGCCCTGAGCAAAGAGCTGGGCATCGAAGCGGATGTCCGTTTTCTCGGAAAACTCGAAGTTATCGAAGAGGTGCTTTCCGTGGCCGACTTGTTCCTCATGCCCTCCGAAAAGGAGAGTTTCGGTCTGGCCGCCCTGGAAGCCATGGCCTGCGAAGTGCCTCTGATTTCCTCCAACGCCGGCGGGCTGCCTGAGCTCAACGTACAAGGCGTTACCGGCTTCATGAGTGAAGCGGGTGACGTGGCCGACATGAGCCGCAAGGCGCTCTTTGTCCTCGACAAGAACAACCTGCCCACCTTCAAGGCAAATGCACTGAAACGCGCCCGCGAATTCGATATTGCCAACATCCTGCCGCTGTACGAGCGCGTTTATCAGCGGGTTATCGAAAAAGCCGCAAAAACAGTCGAATAGGGCACCCCAGGAAAGAGGAGCGGGTTGAAAAAAACAGCCTGCGCAATTACCTTTGTGGCGCAAAACGACTTGTGTATGGAGACCACCGTTAAACCTCAAAATAAGGGCACCCGCCAGCTCTTCCAGAACCCCATCCTGGAGAAACTGAGCCGGACCCACATCGCCGTCCCCCTCATCATCTTCTTTTCCTATTCGGCAGCACTCCTGTACTGGAGCATTACCCACACGTCACTGTCGGCGGGCACAACAGTAATGATGTTTGTTATCGGCCTTATTGCCTTCACCTGGGTTGAATACAATGTCCACCGCTATATTTTCCACCTGGCACCAACCACCCAGCGGCGGGCCAACTTCCAGTACACCATGCACGGTGTACACCACGAGTTCCCGAAGGACAAGACGCGCCTCGCCATGCCTCCGCTCCTCAGCATCACGTTGTCCACGATTCTGCTCCTGATTTTCCGCCTGATCCTGGGCGACCTTGTTTTTTCATTCTTGCCCGGATTCCTGGTGGGATACGCGATGTACCTCTCGGTACATTATATGGTGCACGCCTATCAGCCTCCGCAAAACTTCATGAAGGTTCTGTGGGTAAACCACGCCATCCATCACTACAAGGATGGGGAGATGGTATTCGGTGTCTCCTCGCCGCTGTGGGACTACATCTACGGCACCATGGGCAAAAACTCCAAGGAAGACCGCGCGCAAGCCACGGCGACTTCGCTGTGATGCCGTTGGACAACCGGGCTCTGGACCCCAGGCAGAACTCACTTTTGTGCAGTAAAATAGATGCTTGGTAAGAGAACTTCGTCCGGGCCGGCTATTGGTTCAGGCGCTTCGAATTTGGAATCCAAACCGAAATTCACAGCAAGCACATAGGTGGCCCGTGGTGGGCCGAGGAGCTTCATCTTTTCGACTGGAACCTCAGTTATCGCTCGCCGAACCATCTCTCCGCAACCACCGCCTATATCCTTTAGAAACTCAACCTTTGTGACGATCCCCTGTTCCAAGGAGAAGCGAACAACAACGGAACCCTGAACTCCCCTCTTTCGGGCCTCCTTGGGATAACTCAATAATGTTAGGTACGGGTAGACCGCAGCGCGATTTTCCTCCGGCCAATCATCAAGAGCAATCTTTATTTGGAAGTATTGGGGCACAATCTCCCCACGCTGAGTCCCCGGTGTCCAAGGATCCATCTCGCTGAAAATCTGGCTAACTTCATTTGCCAGTCCCGCGGTCGTTGAATCAGAAATGGTGACATCTTCGGCCTTCCCATCTACATTGATCGTAAAATGGCAATCGAAAGGACTTGTCGGCTTGCCCGTTGTTTTATTAGCGAGCGCATTCCCCAGGTAGACATAGAAATTATCCATTCCTCCCGGAAATACTGCACCTGATTCAACCACCTTGAATTCGCCTGGCCCCCTATATACGGGGGTGCTGGTTGTTCCCATTTTCCGTTCAGCGACCGGATAACCGGCAAGGTTGATTCTCTTCAAAATTGTGTATTCACGATCCAGGTAGAACATGAACCGATCCTGAAGAGGAATTGGAATACTTGCTGTCCGATATCCTATATGAGACACCATCAGGTTCTCGTACTTACTGTTGTCAATAGACAGCTCAAAAAAACCCGCTGCATTCGTAAAAGCCCCGGATGTGGTTCCCAGAATAATGACATTTGCGTTCTTCAGCGGCTTTTTCGTCTCACGGCTGAGTGCACGACCTATAACCTTTCTCTCCTGTGCGTTTGTCGCCAGGGCACAAAAGATTAGTAGCCAAAACAGGATTCTCTTCATTAACTTAAGTGGTGTAATAATACGTCCATGGCAACCATTTTAGCAACCCGCCGCAGGTTCCCGAACACCATGCGCGGGTCGTTGCTGGCCATTTTTACTGCCCCCCTATCAACACTAGTACCCAAGTCAGCCAGTAGCGTCTTTTTGTCCTATTATGTGGCTTGATGTTAAGAAATTCGCCACTTGAGAAACAGAAACCTTCAATTATTGGTTATGTTTAGCGACCTGACACGGTTATTATGCTAGGCTACCGCTTCTCCAAATACACACCGCCACCGCAGGATCAGAGTAGCGATTTTGACCGGTTGCTGAAGATCTTCATGCAGCTGGTCCTGATCACCGCAGGCAATGTGTCCGAAGCGCTGCAGTGGATGACCGAGGTGGATCGCCAACACAAGATCACTACTCCGGACTACGGCATGGGGGACTTTATTGAAGACCTCAAGAAGAAAGGCTACATCAGTGAGCAAGGGCCCGATGGCGAATACAAGCTCAAAGCCCGTAGCGAACAGAACCTTCGGCAATCCGCGCTCGAGGAAATTTTCGGACAGCTTAAGAAGACGCGCGGTGGAGAGCACAAAACCCACCACAGCGGCCGTGGCGACGAAGCCACGACGGACCGGCGCGATTACGAATTCGGCGACACCATGGAGCAGATTTCCATGACCGATTCGATTCGCAACGCGCAGATCAACCACGGCTTTGAGGAGTTCCTGATGACCGAAGATGACCTGGAAGTCGTCGAAAACGAGTTCAAGGCTCAGACATCTACCGTTCTGATGATCGATATCTCCCATTCGATGATCCTGTACGGCGAAGACCGCATTACACCGGCCAAGAAGGTGGCCATGGCGCTGGCCGAGCTCATCACCCGCAAGTATCCCAAAGACACGCTGGACATCCTCGTCTTCGGGGACGACGCCTGGCAAATCGAAATCAAGGATCTCCCCTACCTCCAGGTGGGGCCGTATCATACCAATACTGTTGCCGGCCTGGAGCTGGCCATGGACATCCTGCGCAAACGAAAAAACAGCAACAAGCAGATCTTCATGATCACCGACGGGAAACCGACGTGCATCAAGCAGGGCATCCACTACTACAAGAACGCGTTCGGACTTGATCACAAGATTCTTCACCGCACCCTTAACCTCGCCGACCAACTTCGGAAAATCAAGATCCCGGTAACCACTTTCATGATCGCCACCGATCCGTACCTGAAGGCCTTTGTCCGGGAATTCACCAAGGCCAACAACGGCAACGCCTACTACAGCAGCCTGGAAGGGCTGGGCAATCTTGTATTTGAAGATTTCAAGCGCAATCGGCGCAAGACACTCTGACACATGAACATTCAAGCCATTAAGACACTGGGCCAGCTCAAGGCCGCCGGCTACCGCAGCCGCACCATCAAGGAAGAACTCCGTACAAACCTCCTGGCGAAACTTCAGCGCAAGGAAAAAGTATTTGAGGGAATCTGGGGATACGAGGAAACCGTAATCCCGGATGTTGAGCGCGCCTTGCTGGCCGGTCACGACATCAACTTCCTGGGGCTCCGTGGACAGGCCAAGACACGCCTTGCGCGACTCATGGTGCACCTCCTGGATGAGTACATCCCGGTCGTTGCCGGATCGGAACTTAACGACGATCCGCTGAATCCCTTATCCCGGTATGGCCGGGACCTCGTGGCCGAGAAAGGCGATGACACTCCCGTCGCCTGGCTCCACCGCGACGAGCGATACACCGAAAAACTTGCAACCCCCGATGTTTCCATCGCCGACCTGATCGGCGACGTTGATCCGATCAAGGCGGCGTCGCTCAAACTTCCCTACGCCGACGAGCGCGTAATTCACTTTGGTTTGATTCCCCGGGCCAACCGCGGCCTCTTCGTTATCAATGAGTTGCCCGACCTCCAGGCACGCATACAGGTGGCGCTGTTCAATATCCTCCAGGAAGGCGACATCCAGATACGGGGATTCCGGCTGCGCCTGCCGCTGGACCTGCAGTTTGTGTTTACCGCCAACCCGGAAGACTATACCAACCGGGGAAGTATCGTTACCCCCTTGAAGGATCGTATCGATAGCCAGATCATCACGCACTATCCCAAGACCATTGAGATTGGCCGGAAGATCACGGGCCAGGAAGCCAACATCCGGGTAGAACAACAAAGCCTGGTTACTGCACCCGATCTTACGCTCGACCTCATTGAACAAATCGCCTTTGAAGCGCGGAAAAGTGAATACGTAGACCCCAAAAGCGGCGTTTCCGCGCGACTGACGATTTCAGCCTATGAGTCGCTGGTGGCGGCTGCCGAACGACGGGCAATCCTGAATGGCGAGAAAAGAACTACGGTCCGCATCAGCGATTTCGTCGGCGTTGTCCCATCCATCACCGGCAAGGTGGAACTCGTGTATGAAGGAGAGCAGGAAGGCCCGGCCATTGTTGCCCAGAATCTGGTGGGGAAAGCCATCCGGAGTCAGTTCCTCCTCTATTTCCCCGATCCGGATAAGTTCCGCAAGCAAAAGGAAAAAAGCCCCTACCGTAAAGTGACGCAGTGGTTCAGCGATGGAAATACCCTTGACCTGCTCGCTGAAATCACCAACCTCGCATACGAGAAGCAACTGCGTTCGGTGAGTGGACTCCTGGAGCTGGTCAACGAGTTCCAGAAAGATCACGACCCGGCAACGAAGCTGCTGTTGATGGAGTTTGCCCTCCATGGCCTGGCGGAATACAGCCTGCTCAGCAAGCATCAACTGGAGCGTGGGCTTCAGTTTAAAGATCTCATCAGCGGTATGTTCAACATGCCCCGCGGAGAGGAAGACGCCGATGAGGACGACGACGAGAACTTCGGAAACCGGGCCAATTGAGGGGCACACCGGACCATGCCACGCCCGGAACACATTACGTTTGACAGCCGTCAACTGGCCGAACTGAAACGGCTGGTGAGCCGGGGCGAAGGCCTGCATCTTGAATTCAAACGAAAGGCTGCCTTTCCCGACAAGATTGTCAGGGAGCTGATCGCTTTTGCCAATACGGAAGGGGGAATCCTCCTGGTGGGTGTGGATGATGACGGAACCCTCGCCGGGGTGAAATTCCCGGAAGAGGAATGGCTTGTCATTGAAAAGGAACTGTTGTCCCATTGCAGGCCAACCTTGCCGGTTACCGCGGAGGTGGTGCGGGTCTCCGAGAAACGCTTCGTCCTGTGGCTGGAAGTCACCAAAAGCGAACGACGGCCCCACCGGTATGTAGAAGGAGAAAAGCGCACAGCCTTCGTCCGGGAGAAGGACCAAACCATCCGGGCGAGCCGGGAGATGGTGGAGATCATCCGCCGGCTAAAAACACTGAAGGGGATGAAGTTTCCATACGGTGAAGCCGAACAGACCGTATTCCGGTTTCTTGCCAACCATCCGGCCATAACGCTGCAGGAATTTGCCCGCATTAGCGGCCTGAATCGCTTCAATGCTTCACGAAAACTCGTTCGCCTGGTGCTTGCCAACGTGCTCCGTATTACGCCGACCGATAAGGGCGACGTGTTCAGCCGGGTATGACTTCCACGTTAAATCAGGAACAAAAGTCAACGATCAGTTGACTTTGTGCCCCGGAATTCCATAGTTTTAGTTATCGATTGGACCGCGAAGATACCGTTCTTGCTTGCAGGCGTCACCTTCCTGTGGGGAACTGTCTTCGCGGTTTTCTTTTCTCCCCTGTTCCATCACTACTTTTTGAGCTATGGCAAAGACACGCAAGGAAAAGAAGATCTTCATTCTCGACACCTCTGTTATTCTCTTCGAGCACAACAGCATTCTGAACTTTGACGAGCACGACATCGGCATCCCGATTACCGTTCTCGAGGAACTCGATAATTTCAAGAAGGGCAACGACACCAAGAATTTCGAAGCCCGGGAGTTTATCCGGCTCATCGACAAGCTGGCCAAGGACCAGATGCTCCACAAGTGGAATCCACTCAATGGAAAGAGCAAAGGCAACTTCAAGGTGCTCATGGAGACCGGCAGCAACGGCACCCTCGACGCCAACAAGGTCTTCAATGAACACAAGGCGGACCACCGGATCCTGAATTCTGCACTCCTGCTTCAAAAGGAAGAAAAAGACCGGCACGTCATCCTGGTGTCCAAAGACATCAACTTACGGCTGAAGGCCAAGTCACTGGGGCTCCAGGCGGAAGACTATACGACCGGCAAAGTTCAAAACCTCAGTTCCCTGTACAGCGGAAAGACGGTTATTGACGATGTCGATCCCGATGTCATCGATCTGTTGTACGAGAAGGGTTACTGCCCGCCAGAGGATCTGCTGGGCAATTCGGAGCTGACCAAGAATCATTACTACATTCTCCGAAGCGGCAAAAAATCCATCCTGGCTTTTTACAACTCCGCCAACGGTATGGTGGAGCATGTGGAGAAACGTGCCGTGTATGGCATCAAGCCCCGCAACGCCGAGCAGGCCTTCGCCATCCATGCAGTCACCAAGCCGGAGATCAAGCTCGTCACCATGCAGGGTGTCGCTGGTACCGGAAAGACCTTGATCGCCCTGGCTGCCGCCCTGGAGCAAAAGCGAGACTTTAAACAGATCTACCTGGCCCGCCCCATTGTGCCGCTCAGCAACAAGGATATCGGCTATCTGCCGGGCGATATCAAATCCAAACTGAACCCGTACATGGAGCCACTGTGGGATAACCTGAAGTTTATTCAGAATCAATACAGCGAAAACGACAAGGAGTACTCCAAGATCACCGAAATGGTGACCAATGAGAAGCTGGTGATTACGCCCCTGGCCTACATCCGAGGGCGGAGCCTTTCCAACATTTGCTTCATTGTGGACGAGGCCCAGAACCTGACCCCCCATGAGGTCAAGACCATCATTACCCGGGCCGGGGAAAACACAAAGATCATTTTCACCGGAGACATCTTCCAGATTGATACCCCTTACCTCGATTCACAGTCGAATGGGCTTTCCTACCTGATCGACCGGATCAAGGATCACGAACTCTATGCGCACATTACGCTGGAAAAGGGTGAGCGCTCGGAATTGGCCAATTTGGCTAACGACCTCCTTTAAAGTGTTGAGGTGCTGAGGTGTCAGGCTGGCTCAGACTATTCAAATGATAGCAAAAGGCTCGTCAATACGGGCTGAAGTTATGCGAGCGTCGCCGAAGATTTACCCTTACTTCTTCAGGATTTTCGCCATGGTCTCCCCAATGAGGGCGGGGGACTCTACCACGTGAATGCCGCATTCGCGCATGATCTTCATTTTCGCGGCTGCGGTATCTTCTGCGCCACCGATGATCGCGCCGGCGTGGCCCATGCGGCGTCCTGGGGGTGCTGTCTGTCCGGCGATGAATCCAACCACCGGCTTCTTGTTACCATTCTCCTTTATCCAACGCGCGG
>JAYRXB010000374.1:0-1985 GCA_041917735.1 Cyclobacteriaceae bacterium | reverse complement strand
TGGCAAAATGACCATTTACGAACCCGGGCTGGACGTCTTGTTTGAACGGAATATCCGCCAGGACAGGCTTTTCTTTACCACCTCACTTCAGGAAGGCATCAAGGATGCGCAGGTGATTTTTCTGGCCCTCCCGACTCCGCCAGGAGCCGATGGTGCCGCCGACCTGAAGTATGTGCTGGGCGTTGCCAAAGACCTCGGCGGGTTACTGGATCAGTATGCCGTGGTTGTCGACAAAAGTACCGTCCCGGTAGGCACGGCCGAACGTGTTGCCGCTCAGATCAAGATTAACGCACGAGTAGAATTCGACGTGATCTCAAACCCGGAATTCCTCCGGGAGGGTGTTGCCGTTGATGACTTCATGAAACCTGATCGGGTGGTAATCGGAACTTCGTCTCCACGAGCGCGCAAAATCATGGAGAGCCTTTACGCCCCGTTTGTGCGGCAAGGGAATCCCATCATCTTCATGGATGAACGCTCTGCCGAACTCACCAAGTATGCCGCGAATGCCTTCCTCGCTACGAAAATTACGTTCATGAATGAAATCGCTAACCTGTGTGAGAAGGTTGGCGCAGACGTTGATGCGGTGCGCCGCGGTCTCGGCACTGACAGCCGTATCGGAAAGCGTTTTCTTTTCCCTGGTATCGGCTATGGCGGCAGCTGCTTTCCAAAAGATGTTCAGGCACTGGCCCGGACTTCCGAAGAATACGCCTATGATTTTCAGATTCTCCGGTCGGTGATGACCGTGAATGAGTCCCAGAAGGTAAAGCTGATTGCCCAAATCAAGAAGCAGTTTCCCAATCTCCGGGGAATCACCATCGCTTTCTGGGGACTTTCATTCAAGCCACAGACCGATGATATCCGCGAGGCGCCCGCCCTCTACAACATTGAGGAATTGCTCGCAGCGGGTGCAATCATTCGGGCCCATGACCCGGAGGCCATGGAGAATGTCAGAAAGATTTTTGGCGACCGGATTACCTACCACAATACGCCCTACGAAGCCGCTCAGGGGGCCGATGCCATCTTCATCGCCACCGAATGGCCTGAATTCCGTGCGCCCGACTTCCATCAGCTGGAAACGGTTATGAAATCAAAAGTCATCTTCGATGGACGGAACCTCTACGACCTTCAGGACATGGCAGAGGCAGGGTTTACCTACATTAGCATCGGCAGAAAATACATACATGGCTAAGCAACGTATACTAATCACCGGAGCAGCTGGCTTCCTGGGTTCTCATTTGTGCGATCGTTTCATTCGGGAAGGTTTCCACGTCATTGGCATGGACAATCTTATCACGGGTGAGATGAAGAACATCCAGCACCTCTTTCCCCTTCCTGAATTTGAATTCTATCATCACGATGTTTCCAAGTATGTCCACATCCCGGGGCCACTTGCCTACATCCTTCATTTTGCCTCTCCGGCCAGCCCCATTGATTACCTGAAAATCCCGATTCAAACCCTGAAGGTGGGTTCGCTCGGAACGCACAACTTGCTCGGGTTGGCGCGCTCCAAAGGTTCTCGCATCCTGGTGGCGTCCACATCGGAAGTCTACGGCGATCCTACCGTCCACCCGCAAACGGAAGAGTACTACGGAAACGTTAATCCGGTTGGGCCGCGCGGCGTCTACGATGAGGCCAAGCGCTTCCAGGAAGCGATCACCATGGCTTACCACACCTACCACAAAGTGGATACGCGCATCGTAAGGATCTTCAATACCTATGGACCGCGCATGCGACTCAATGACGGACGAGTGCTTCCCGCATTTATCGGGCAAGCAATTCGTGGCGAAGACCTGACAGTGTTTGGTGATGGCTCACAAACCCGGTCATTTTGCTTCGTTGACGACCTCATTGAAGGTATTTATCGGTTGCTCATGAGCGACTACAGCATGCCGGTCAATATTGGCAACCCCGACGAGATCACCATCCTGGAATTTGCCAAGGAGATCATCAAGCTAACCGGCACCAAACAAAAGATCGTTTACAAG